>NZ_JAUMYS010000005.1 GCF_030528505.1 Tannerella sp. | reverse complement strand
GGAAACCTCAGTTTCTGCTACGGAAACCTCAGTTTCCGCGACTGCGAGCTTTGTTAAAATTCCCGAACGACAACGTTCCAAGGCTTTGTACAGGCGCTCCGTAAGCGAATCTTGTATTTTTATTGATTAGATTAAAGTTTCACTTAAAACGTATTTTGATATGGGAAAACATTATATTCCCGTAGCCGTTGCCGCCTTTAACGACTGGCAGGAACAGGCTATCAAAAAAGTCAAAGAGAATCAGGTTCCGTGGGGGATTCCGGGCGAAGCCCTTAATCTCATTGTGGTACTGCACGAAGAATGGAATGCTTTTTATCCGAGCTATGCCGATAAGAAGCTGCGTTCGTCATACATTGTCGAGCAGAAGAACGTGCTGATGGAACGATATACCTCGCAGATGCGAAACTTCTTCGCGGAGTATATTCTGAACAACAGCAAAATCAGCGACGCCGAACGCGTATCGCTGGGATTGTCTTCGCGCGACAAGACGCCGACATCGGTGGTAGTGCCTACGACCCAACCTGTTGCCAAGATTGATTTCTCGGTACGTTTGCAGCATCGCGTGTCGTTCGTCGACAGCGCCACCCCGACAAGCCGGGCCAAGCCCCAAGGGGTGTACGGATGCCAGATTTGGATCAAAATAGGCGGTGACGCGCCTGTATCGGAAGATGAACTGAAGTTCATGGGAACGGATACGGCCACGCCGCACCTGATCAAATACAATGGCTCCGACGCCGGCAAGATTGTCTATTACTGGCTGCGATGGGTAAACAAGCGAGGAGAAACAGGGCCATGGAGCGTACCTGTAAGCGCCACGATCGTCGGGTGACGATTGAACAGACCGTGAACGACGGCTGACGGAGGGAACGCCGAAGCGCCGCTCGTGAACGATATTTAAAAAAGAAAATCCCGGAAGTCGCTGTCCGGGATTTTTCTATCTTTGCCGAAATTTATTTCGACAAGAATGCAAAGAATAATCTTCATGATCCTGCTGGCTGCTTTGAGCTTGGCGCTTCAGGCACAGCAGAAATACACGCTTAGCGGCACGGTTTCCGACGCCGCCAGCGGAGAAAGCCTCCCGGGAGTGAATTTCGTCATCGGCGACGGGCAAACGGGAACGAGTACTAACGAATACGGATTCTTTTCCATCACTCTGCCCGAGGGCACCTACACCGTCTCTGTAATTTATCTGGGCTATGAAACGATTACCGAGACGATTGAATTGAATAAAAACATTCGTAAAGACTACCGACTCTCGGACGAAAGCATTCAACTCTCGGCCGTCGAGATCGTAGCCAACCGGACGGATAAAGCCGAGATTCGCAGCCCGCAGATGAGTCTCGTCTCGCTGCCGCTGCCGACGGTCAAAAAGCTGCCCGTGCTGATCGGCGAGGTCGATGTCCTGAAAACGTTGCAATACCTGCCGGGCGTAAGCAACGCCGGCGAAACGTCGTCGGGCTTTAACGTCAGAGGCGGAGCGGCAGACCAGAACCTGATCCTACTCGACGAAGCGGCCGTCTTTAACGCCTCGCATCTGTTCGGCTTTCTGAGCGTCTTCAACGCCGACGCCATTCGCGATATGAAACTCTACAAAGGCAGTATCCCGGCACGCTACGGCGGACGCATCTCGTCCGTCCTCGACATTTATCAGAAGGACGGCAACCAAAACCGGTTCGGCGCCACGGGCGGTATCGGGCTGCTCTCGTCGCGGCTGTTGGCCGAAGGCCCCGTGACGAAGGGAAAAGGGTCTTTCCTCATAGGCGGACGCGCCTCATACGCGCACCTCTTTCTGAAACTGAGGAACAACAAAAACTCCGCTTACTTCTACGACCTCAATACGAAGCTGAGCTACCGCCTGAACGACCGCAACCGGCTTTATTTGTCGGGATACTTCGGGCGCGATATGTTCGATCTGAACGGCTTCCTCACCAACGTCTACGGAAACGCCCTCTTCAACCTGCGTTGGAACCATCTTTTCAACGACCGGCTCTTTTCCAATCTCTCGCTTATCTACAGCGATTACTATTACGGATTCAAGCTCGCGCCTGTCGAGTTTCAGTGGGATTCGGGCATCAAGAACGTAAACGTGAAATACGATTTCAAACATTACTTATCCGATAAGATCAACCTTTCGTACGGTTTGCAAGGGCTTTACTACGCCTTTAACCCCGGTAAGCTCTATCCTACGGGACCCGGCTCGGCCATCCGAGAGAAACTCCTGCCTCATAAATACGCGTTGGAGAGCGGGATATACGTCGACGCGGAACATACGTTGACAAAAGCGCTCACCGTTTCGTACGGACTGCGCTTCAGTTCCTTTCTCCACTTAGGCGAACAGGATATCAACGTGTACGCCAACGATCAGGCGGTGCTTTTCGATCAATATACGCTAACTTACCGCATGGCTACGCCTACCGGAAAGAAACATTACGGCAAAGGAGAAGTGATTGACCCTTTCTTCAACCTCGAACCGCGTTTGGCGCTCTCGTATGCCTTTAACGACCATCATTCTCTCAAAGCCAGCTATACGCGCACGGCGCAGTACCTCCATCTGATTTCCAATACTTCTTCTCCTACTCCGCTCGATGTGTGGGCGCCAAGCAACCGCTTCATGCTCCCGCAAAAGGCCAACCAATATGCCGTCGGGATAGCCTCGAATCTGGCCAACGATGCTTACAGCCTCGAAGTCGAAGCCTATTATAAGGATGTGGAAAACCGTCTCGAATACATCGACGGGGCAGATCTTGTGGCGAACGAAGCGATCGAGCGGGTTGTATTGCCCGCCCACAGCCGCGCCTACGGATTAGAAATTTTGCTGCGGAAAAACAAAGGCAAGCTGACCGGATGGATCGGCTATACCCTCTCCAAATCGGAACAGAGAACGCCGGGACGCACACCCGAAGAGATCGGTATCAACTACGGCGACTGGTACAGTACGCCTTACGATAAACCGCACGATCTCTCCGTTACCGCCATGTACGCCCTCACGCCGCAATGGTCGTTCGGCGGAGTGTTCAGCCTGCAAAGCGGACTGCCTGCCAACTTCCCCGTAGGACAGTACCAATATTTCGACATGACGATCCCGAACTACAGCAAACGGAACGAATACCGGTTGCCCACGTACCACCGTCTCGACCTCTCGGTTGTTTATACCCCGCGTCACAAGCCGAACAAACGCTGGAAAAGCGAATGGGTATTGGGCGTCTACAATGTCTACAACCGGAAGAACGCCAATTCGATCTTCTTCCGCCGGAACGAAGAGACGCGGCGCAACGAGGCCGTGAAACTCTCCATCTTCGGCATCATTCCAAGCATTACGTATAATTTTACATTCTGAACGAAAATGAAAGCATTTCTTTCTTTTGTCTTACTCCTCGCTCTTTGCACCGGCTGCGAAGAAGTGATAGACCTGAAACTCGACTCCCAACAGCAACAGCTCGTCGTAGACGCCGCGCTCGACTGGGAAAAAGGGCAACCGGGCAATGCGCAAACAATACGCCTCTCTTACACGGCCGACTACTACACGAACCGGGAACCGAAAAAAGCGACCGGCGCCACAGTATTCGTTACCGCCGCCGAAAACGAAACGTATACCTTCACCGAGCAGACCGAAGGCGAGTACGTATGCAACGATTTCAAGCCCGAGCTCGACAAGAATTACCGGCTCACGATCGATTATAACGGCAAACGCTATACTGCGGAAGACCACATGCGCGAAGTACCGGAGCTTACCGAAAGCAACATCACCCAACGCAGCGACGGAGGCTTCACCAAAGATCAAATCGCGCTCCGCCTCACGTTCCCGACCCAAACCGACGGCGACAACCACTTTATGATCAAAGTGGCATACATGAAAGAGAATGACAGGAAATCGCGTGTCTACGCCGTAGACGACAAGTTTTACAGCGACGGCAAAATATCGCTGTCCTTCACCGGTTCCAACATCGGCGGAAAGTTCGTCAGGGGCGATGAAGTGGAGTTCACCCTCTACCGCGTCTCGAAGCCATACCGGCTATTCATGGATCTGCTTACCGCCAACTCGCTCGACAATGCCCAACGAGGACGCCCCATGTTTACGTATCCTTCGCGCGTTTACGGCAACGTGGTCTACGAACCGGACCCGAAACAGAACCCGTTCGGCGCCTTTCGCGTAACGCAGTACGCGAAGATGATCTACGTCGTGAAGTAACGCGGCGATCAACGCCCGTACGCGTTACGACTCGGAGACTTCCGCCAGCGCCTCGGAAGCCTCCGTCCAGCGGTCCATCGCTTCCGAAAGCGCCGTTTTCAGCCTTCCGTGCTCGGTGTAGAGCGCAGTTTCCGCCGCTCCTTCGGGGGTGGCCATGCGTGCTTCGAGCGTGGCGATCTCCTCTTCTAACGTCATAATCTCCTGTTCGGCATCGGCTACCGCCTTTTCCAATTTACGCAAACGCCGCGCCCGCTCCTTCTGCTCTTCGTACGAGCGCGCGGCCTGCGGCTTTGCGTCGGGCGCTTTTCCGGCCGCGCCGGCCGGCTGCGAAGGCGAGACCTCCCCCACGGACACCGACGACTGCGTTTTGCGCTCCAACTCCTGCAACGTCTCCAGCTTGCGACGCTCCAAAAATTCGTAGATACCGCCCAGATGTTCTCGCACGCGCTTGTTCCCGAACTCATAGACCTTATCTACGAGCCCGTCCAGAAACTCCCGGTCGTGCGACACGACGATCAGCGTGCCGTCAAATTCACGCAACGCTTCCTTCAGAACATCCTTCGAGCGCATGTCGAGGTGGTTCGTCGGCTCGTCGAGAATCAGTAAATTGACCGGTTCGAGCAGCAGGCGGATCATGGCCAGCCGGCTGCGCTCGCCGCCCGAGAGTACGCCCACTTTCTTGTCCGACGCTTCGCCGCCGAACATGAACGCGCCCAATATGTCGCGTATCTTCGTGCGGATATCGCCCTGCGCCACGTAATCGATCGTCTCGAAAACGGTTTTGCTCTCGTCGAGCAACTGCGCCTGATTCTGCGCGAAATATCCCGTACGGACGTTGTGCCCGAGCTGTAGCGTACCTCCATAGTCGGTGATCTCGCCCATGATGCACTTCACGAGCGTCGATTTTCCCTCGCCGTTCTTGCCTACAAACGCCACCTTGTCGCCGCGATGAATCGTAAACGTGGCGTCGGCAAACACCAGATGATCGCCGTAGCGCTTGCTCAGGTTCTCTACCGTCACCGGATACGAGCCGGAGCGTGGCGCGGGAGGGAATTTAAGATGCAGCATCGCATGGTCTTCCTCGTCCACCTCGATGCGCTCTACCTTGGCAAGCTGCTTGATGCGCGACTGCACCTGTACGGCCTTCGTCGCCTTATAACGGAACCGCTCGATAAAGGCTTCCGTATCGGCCAGCATCTTCTGCTGGTTCTCGTAAGCGCGCTGCTGCTGCTCGCGGCGCTCGCGACGCAGCACGACATACTCGTCGTACTTCACCTTATAATCATAGATATGCCCCAATTCGATTTCGAGTGTGCGGTGCGTCGTGTTGTTGATGAACGCGCGGTCGTGCGACACGAGAATCACGGCGTTGGCCGACGTAGCCATGAATGACTCCAGCCATTGAATCGATTCGATGTCGAGATGGTTCGTTGGCTCGTCGAGCAGCAGTACGTCGGGGCGTCGCAAGAGTAGCTTGGCGAGTTCGATACGCATGCGCCACCCGCCGCTGAACTCCGCCGTCGGACGCTCGAGGTCCTCGCGCGTAAAGCCCAGCCCGAACAACGTACGCTCCAGCTCGGCATGATAATTCGCGCCCCCCATCATCTGAAACTGTTCGGTGAGCCACGTCATCCGGTCGATCAGTTTCTGAAACGCTTCCGACTCATAGTCCATACGCTGCGACAGTTCAAGGTTTATGCGTTTAATCTCCGCATCCGTTGCGTGGATATGCGCGAAAGCCTGTTCCGTCTCTTCACGCACCGAACGCGTGTCTGACAGCTGCATTTGCTGCGGCAGATAGCCGACCGTCGTCTCGCGCGGGATACTCACCGTACCGCGTGTAGGTTGCTGCATGCCGGCGAGAATCTTCAGCAACGTCGACTTCCCCGCCCCGTTCTTTCCCACCAGCGCAATGCGGTCTTTGCGGTTGACGACAAACGACAAGCCGTCCAACAGCGTGAAACCGCCGAACTCGACGGTCAGTCCTTCGATTGATATCATCTTTCTTCTTTTTTTCCGACCGGCAAAGGTAGCGCTTTTTTGCCTTTTTCCGTTTATCCGAACCTCGGAGCGCGAAGTGGCAGGCACTCCATTTTATCAGGCACAACCGGCCGCTAAACTACCTGAACTCCTCCCAAAGAGCAGATATGATGATTTGTTTGGTAGTATCGGCCAATTGCTGTAAGTGAGAGGTATCGGCCGGTTGTTCAGTGTCGTAAATCGGCGGATGAATCACCATCTCCATGCGATGAGGCCGCACACGCCACGATCCGATCGGTAACACATGATAAGGGCCGTTCAGTGTAATGGGAACAATCGGCAGATGGAGGTCTAACGCTATCTGAAAAGCGCCTTTCTTAAAACGTCCGACTTTTCCCGTTTCCGATCGCGATCCTTCCGGAAAGACAGTCAATGACGCTCCGTTTTTAAGCTTCTCTTCGGCTTCGGCGATACTGCGTCGCGCTGCTTTCGGCGAAGAATTGTCGACAAAAATAAATCCTGCCGCACGACAGGCATATCCCACGAAAGGAATTTTAGCCAGCCCCTGCTTCATCATCCATTTCATGGGGACACCGAGAAAACCGTATATCAGAAAAATGTCGAATGCCCCCTGATGATTGGCCACAAATACATACGACTGCCCCTTACGCAGGTGTTCGCGTCCGCGTACTTTGACCGGACACATGGCCAGCCAGCACGTCACCTTCGACCAAAACATCCCCGGATAGAACGAAAAAAATTTTTCTCCTCCCAGCAGGCAGCCTACCGTAACGATCAGGGCGGTCAGAATGGTATGCACCACAAAAACAGGGGCTGCGATCAACCAGAAATAAACGGTATAAAGTATTCTCAACATCTGTTTGTCTTTTTTCAAGGGCAAATATAAAAGGTTATTTGATTCATTTCATCATTTTTTTGCCGAAATATTTTTCGAATCGAAGAATTATTCCTTTATTTGTGCTTAAAATTAGCATGTAATAATAATTAAAATATCAAACCATGAGTGCATTAAAGTATTTAGGAGTTCTTGTTCTCCTGATTGGAGTGGTCATATTGGCAATCCCTGCAATAAGCGGAAGCGCAGGTAGTAATGTCATGCTTGTTTTAGGTCTTGTGCTCGTTCTTTTAGGATATGTTGGTCATATTTTCCTGAATAAGAACAGCAAAAGAATTGAATAAGAGCTACACGTCAACAGGAAAAGAAAAGGGGCTGTCCGATCGAGTCGAAGACTTTGCGGACAGCCCCTTTTTTATTTCTTTATCGCGCGATAAATCGCGTCCTGAATGCGTGTGCGGATTTCGAGCGATGACAGTTTCCCGTTAGCGCGTGTGGGATGCACCCGGTTGCTCAAAAAGATATAAATCAATTCGTTCTCGGGGTCTACCCAGAAGGCCGTTCCGGTATATCCGGTGTGTCCGTAAACCGAAGCAGGCGCCAATAGCCCACAAGGCGATGCGTCCGGATTGCCGGTATCGGGCTTGTCGAATCCCAACCCGCGACGGCAAGTGGGACTTTTGCTTTGCGTAAAGAGTTTGCACGTCTCGGCAGAAAGATACGATTCGCCGCCATACGTACCTTTATTTAAATACAATTGCAACAGCTTGGCCAGATCGCCCGCATTGGAGAACAGGCCGGCATTTCCCGAAACGCCACCCTGAAAGGCTGCCGCCTCGTCATGTACGTAACCACGCAGCAACTGCCGACGTATAAACTCATCGTTCTCGGTCGGGACAATCACCATCGTATCCATTTTATGCAGGGGGTTGTAAGTCGTTGTGCGTGCTCCCAGCCGATCGAAAAAATGAGCCTGCAAGAGCTTGTCCATCGGTTGCCCGGTTTGTTGCTCAACCATCATCTTCAGCAGAATAAAGTTTATGCAACTGTATTTGTATTTCCCGCGCTCACCGAGCTTCGAGTCTTTAATCTTTTGCATGATGACGTCCTTGAACGAATCATGTACATAGATATGCTTCGCAGCTTCGGCGGTGAAGCCCGGCTTTTTCGTCTCCGATATGAGATGAGGGAAGAACTTGAAGTCGTTGCGAGCATAAGTCTGCGCATCCAGACGTACGGGATGTGTAGCGCTTTGGGTACGGCTGTACAGCTTGCCGGTATAACTTTTTTCATCGATGGCATCCATGTAAAAAGGAATGGACGGTACGATGCCGGACTGATGATACAACAGCTCTTCAACCGTCAGATGCACTTTGTTGCTTTCTCGCAAGGACGGGATATAGGAAGAAACAGGGTTGTTCAACGTGATCAACCGGTCGTCGTAAGTTTTCATCACGGCCAACAGGGTGCCGGTTGCTTTTGAAACCGATGCGAGATCATACACCGAGCGGCTCGTTACTTTCTGCTTCCGTTGGTAGTCATAATATCCGAACGATTTGTCGTATACAATTGTTCCGTTCTTGGCTACCAGTACTTGGCATCCCGGATAGGCCTCTTTACTCAATCCTTCCTTTACAATGGCATCGATTTCTGCCAGACGGGCGGCATCCATCCCCACCTCTTCGGGAAGATGATACCCCAAACGTGTCTTTTCCGTAAAGATACCCGTTCCCGCATAAAACATACCGGGGATGGTGACAGCCAGTTTGCCCTTCGTCGGAATACCTCCGAACACCGCTTGCGCTGCATAGTTCTGTGCGAACGGAGTCCCTTCATACGCCATGACTACAGCCTTAGCATGCTTGATAGAGACTTTATACTCTTTGCAAAAATAAGGCAGGGTAAAGAAGACATATACCCAGTCTTTTCGTGCGGCGAGTTTGGCTAATGCCGGATGCTCGTTGATTCGTACCGTATAGACACCACAAATAATCACATCATATTTTTCTAAATCACGAACAATGGTCTCGATTTCGGCTTCCTTCGTCGAAAGCGTGATTCTGTAATGGTCAATGGCATCGTATTTACCCAGTGTCGATTGAAACTCTTCGTCATATAAATCGCCGATGGAAAGCAAAGCAATCTTTTTCTTTTCAAGTTGTTTCAGAGGCAGATAGTCCGATTCGTTTTTTAATAACGTAATCGATTCTTCGTTCAACTTGGCAGCGAGCCAAGTGGCATAGGCAGAGTTTAGCCGTTCGGACAGACCTGCGATTTTAATCGGACGATAATTGTTCAATCCGGCAATGTATTTGTACGACAAAATCTTTTTACACTTCGAAGCGATATCATTTTTGCTAAGTGTTCCGTCGGTAATCGCTGCTTTTACGGCTTCTATTTCTTTGGCCAGTTTGTTCGGGGCGAGAGCAATATCGTTACCGGCCTTTAATGCCAGAACCGAAGGGCTGTCCTGCTTGTTGCGCTCGGCGCCTTTCATGGCCAAAGCATCCGTAAAGCAAAGTCCCTGAAAGCCGTCTTTCTTCTGCAGCAACTCCGTAACGACTGCATCCGACATCGAAGCCGCCCGTTTCTGCTTTTTGTCGAGTGCCGGCACATACAGATGAGCCGTCATCATACCTGCAAATCCGGCCTTGATATAATGACGGAAAGGAGACAGCTCAATGCTGTCCATCTCTTTCATCGAACGGCGTAAAACGGGTAAAGTATGATGCGAATCGTCCGAGGTATCACCGTGTCCCGGAAAATGTTTCGCAACGGAGAAGATGCCTGTGCTTTCAAGTCCGCGCGCATACGCTACGCCTTTTTCCGCCACAGCATCGGGATCTTCGCCGAACGAGCGGAGACCGATGACGGGATTGTCCGTATTGCTGTTCACGTCGATGGTCGGTGCGAAGTTGATATGGATGCCCATCTCTCGGCATTGTCGTCCGACTTCGGCGCCGTAAGCTTCAATCAGACGGATGTCTTCAATGGCCCCTAACATCATGTTTTTGGGAAACCGCGTCGTTTCGCTCAGGCGCATCGATAAGCCCCACTCCCCGTCGAGAGCGATAAACAGCGGTACGCGCGCAACTTTTTGCAGTCGATTCGTCACTTCGGCCTGTGTCAACGGATTTCCTTTGTGAAAAAGTACGCCGCCCACTTTTTGATTCGTGATGTAACCTTCGATCTTTCGCATGTTGGCCGCATCCGACTTAGGCTCGGCTATGACCATAAATAATTGTCCTATTCGTTCATCTTCCGTCATTGTGCGGTATACCGAATCGACCCAGTGATTCATCTTCGCTTTATCCGCTTTCCGAAATAAGGCAGGCTCTACTTGCGACGTCATATTCAACCCAAGCAGGCAAAACAGCAAAATACAATTGATCTTATTCATGCGTTACGTTTTTATATCCCGCAAAAATACACGCCGGGGGACAAAAAACAAGAATAATTCGTTTGCTTTTTATCAACAAGCGATGATACAAGCGCCTTTTCTTGCTCGAACAGACATAAAAACACACCTTGAAAATGCGTGTATATCTGTTTTTTTTATATCTTTGCAGCCGCTTTACGTAATCGCTGTCGGGAAAGAGTGAGACCCGTTATGTTGCGTTTTGTTCGAATTATAAACATATAAAGAGCTATAAACAATGGATTTAATTAAAGTTGCAGAGGAAGCATTTGCTACGAAAAAAGAACATCCCGCATTTAAAAGCGGCGATACGATTACAGTTTCGTATCGAATCAAAGAAGGAAACAAAGAGCGTATTCAGCAGTACCGGGGCGTAGTAATTCGCATTTCGGGGCAGGGTGACAAAAAGCGTTTCACGGTTCGGAAAATGTCGGAAAATGTCGGAGTAGAAAGAATCTTCCCGATCGAATCTCCTTTTATTGAAAGCATTGTGCTTAACAAAGTCGGTAAAGTTCGTCGTTCCAAATTGTATTATTTGCGCAAGCTTACCGGAAAGAAAGCACGTATCAAAGAAAAAAGAGTTACTACGGTTTAATCGACTTCGTAACAAAATTAAAAGAAGGCCGTCTCGAATCTATAACGAGGCGGCCTTTTCGTTATATTAACCTGAAAGTCATTTTTCTATACCCCCAAGCAGCATGTTGTTTTTTATATATTCCTTAAGTCGGTTTCAGTCAAAGCACCTAATTGAAGCTAAAAAGTTTTTCGAGACATTGGTACAAAAGACTAAAAAGTGTCCAAAAATTAGACGGCTGTGTCTAATTTTTGGACACTTTAAAGCAAGTAAAATCTTCACAACGATTTGATTTATTGAGAATTTAGCATATTGGCATCATTTTTGAAAGAATATAATCGGAAGAATCTAAAAAACGAAAGAAGATGTTATTAAGACGATTGAAAAAAAGTAAATCATTGCGATTAGTCAACTTGTTGGGGTTATCAGTTATTTTTGCATGTCTGTTGCTTTCGTATGCCTATATCCGCAAAGAAACAAGCTATGACCAGTTTCACCGACATGCCGAGCAGATCGTCCGGTTATCTTTTCAAACAGAAAACGAACCGACCGATGTGCGTATCTACGGATTCGGACCATCCGATGCGGCATTAGCAGGCATCACAGGAATAGAAGCCGTCGTCAGGATGCATAAAGCCGAGAGCGGAGAGTTAAGACACGAAGGAAAAAATTATCTGACGGATCATTTCTATTTTGTAAGTAAAAATTTCTTTGAGGTGTTTGATTTTAGCCTTTTGGACGGTGATCCGCATACCGTCCTGAACGCTCCGGAGAAAGCCGTAATCAGCCGCAGTTATGCAAATCGACTGTTTGGCGACACTTCCCCCATAGGGAAAGAGTTGGAGCTTGTTAACGGACGTAAATTTCCCGACCGTAAAGTGTTTATCAGCGGCGTTTTTGAAGATTTTCCGGAAACGTCTCACTTCCATACGGATTTACTTGTCCATTTACCGGACGATGCCACGAGCATGTTTTCATATGTTTATCTGTTGCTCCATCCTCAGACTAATATAGCTGACTTGGAACAAGGCATTGCCGCCAATCTGGAAAAACTGAACAGTAATGCTCCGCGTAAGGTATCCCCTTTGCTGTTTCCGCTGACCGATATTCATTTGCATAGCCATTTTCAGCGTGAACACGAACCCAACAGTAACATCTATTATATTTATCTGATTGCCGGCGCCAACCTACTTCTGTTATTGATTGTTCTCTTCAACCTTTGGCTGAATGCCGGACTGATTTTTTCGTTCAACCGCCGATATTATCAGTTGTTACGGCTTAACGGAGCATCGTCGTGGCGCGTCTTTTGGGACGAATGCTTGCTGGCGCTCATTCTGGGAAGTACAGCGGTGCTTGCCGGGCTGCTTTCGGCACAATCGGTGATGCCCGGTTTATTTTCCGAAGCTGTTTCAAATACAAAGGCATTCATCTTGCTTTGTACTTTATTTCCGATCTTGGTGATGGTAACGTCGGTCATACCGGTTATCCGTCAGATGTCTTCTACGCGCTTTTTAAGTATGCAGTTCCATCCCTACGGTACAGAATTTGCACTGCCGAATATCAGGTATATGTTGATCGGGCAATATGCAATTGTTATGTTTGTAGTCATTGTGAGTGTATGCATTTCACGACAAATCGGGCTGATTCGTACCAGCCAGGTCGGAGGTAAAGAGCGCACTGTTTTGGTGATGAGAGAACAGCCGTCGAGCGTGATACGACGCTACGGATTGTTGAAAGCCGAACTGGCTAAGCATCCCGAGATTCATCGGGTTACCTCGGCTATGCAACTACCCGGTTCAGCCATTCGGGATGGCGTGTATGTACGTACCGACCAAGAGAGCGAAGAAGAAGGTCGACGACTCCCTGTACTCGTTGTCGGTGAAGATTTTGTTCCATTCTTCGGCATTCGTCTTTTATCAGGGACAGGTTTTAGCAAAGGATTGCATACCCTCGAAGAAGAAGAGCAAATGCTTTTTGACTCGATAGAAGGTAAACCTGCACTTGACCTGACAGAAGAGTACGTTATCAACCGAAAAGCAGCCGAAATACTCGGATTCAATACTCCCGACGAAGCAATCGGACAACGGCTCCATATTCGTCACGGGAAAGGAGGGATCGATTATATTAATAAAGGAACGATCGTCGGGGTAACGGAAAATTTCAACTATACGACGACTTACGACGATGCAATTCCTCAACTGCTACTGCAACGTGCCCTCTTTCAACATTGCCTGATGGTCTACCTCTCGCCCGATCATACCGAGGAAGCTCTCCGCACATTTAATCGTGTCTGGCAGCAAATCAATCCGGATTATCCGGCACACTACACTTTTCTGCATGATGTATACGACGGCATCTACTACAACGAATTGCATGCCGAACAACTGACCCATATCTTTTCTGCACTATGCTTGCTGGTGGCTACATTAGGCTTGATTATTGTAATGGCTTTCATCGTGAAACGGAAGACAAAAGAAATCGGTATCCGTAAAATAAATGGAGCACAGCCTTCGGACATTGTTCGTATGCTGAATTATCGTTTTGTACTTTGGATAGGATTAGCCTTTCTATTGGCTGTCCCGGGGGCCTATATGGTGATGATAAAATGGCTTGAGATATTCGCGTTCAAAACCGCTCTTGACTGGTGGATTTTCCTGTTGGCGGGATTATCTGTACTGCTGCTTTCGGTTGCAGCGGTCTCGTGGCAAAGTTGGCGTGCCGCTACGATCAATCCGGTTAAAACGCTGAAAAGCGAATAGGGACTTATTCAAAAGAATATAAAAACGTCCCGAAAAACTGACTGTCGGGTGGAACATGCAGTATATATGCGTTTTCACCCGACAGTCAAACGATATATTCTTTTATTTTAAGCTAATTACCACTTGGATGTTAGTTTCTTAAACAGCCTTCAATGGTTTCAACCGTCGAGCGGAAAGTTTTATTTATTTCCATCTGATCTTTGACCGTCTTACAAGCGTGCAAAACAGTGGCATGGTCTTTCCCTCCGACAATTTTACCGATATGCGAAAACGACGATTCGGTATATTTCTTGGCCAAATACATCGTGATTTGACGTGCCTGTACAATTTCTCTTTTCCGCGAAGGCGTCTGAATCAGTGCCTCTTCGAGGTTAAAATAATGACATACGGTTTCTTGGATTTTCTCGATGGAAAGCTGCTTCTCTTCGATCCTCACCGTCTGGGCAATCACCCGCTGAGCCATTGCCATGTCAATACTTTTATTATTTATCAACGAATGAGCCATCAAAGAGACTAAAACACCTTCCAGATCGCGAACATTATCCGTTACGTTGTCGGCGATATAGTTAAACACATCCTCGTTAATAACTAATCCTTCGTGAGCAATCTTATTACGTAGAATTTTTCTGCGTAATTCCGGGTCGGGACGTCCTAACTCGGCCGTGAGCCCCCATTTCAGACGGGTAATCAGTCGCTCTTCCATCCCCTGCATATCAACCGGAGCCTTGTCCGACGTCAATACCAATTGTTTACCCAGTTGGTGTAGGTTGTTGAATATGTGAAAGAAGGCTTGCTGTGTTTTGACGAGTCCCACGAGTTCGTGGATATCATCCAGAATCAACACATCCAGACTTTGGTAAAAATTCAGGAAGTCGTTCGACGTGTTTTTTCGTACGGCATCCGTATATTGTATCCGAAAGCGGTTAGCCGATACGTATAATACACGTTTCTCGGGATGTAGCTCCCGAATACGGACACCGATGGCATGACAGAGGTGAGTCTTCCCGACCCCTGACGGTCCATAGACAAATAACGGATTGAAAGTCGTTTTTCCCGGATCATTCGCAATCGCTTCGCCGGCTGTCCGTGCCAATTTGTTGCTGACTCCTTCGAAAAACGTCTCAAAAGTATATTTCCGGTTCAATTGTGAGTCCAGATCTTGCGGAGCTACCTGCGAAAAGGGTGTGAACGGGACTTTGTTCACATCGAGCGGCGTATTCCGTCGAGGAGCGGCAACGCCGTTTTCGGTGGGGTAATCTACTGTTCCCTCCGAAGAGCCTTGGTCAACCATTACGCGGTAATTCAAAATCGTTCCCTCGCCAAAAACACGGGGTATCGTCATCTTGAGTACACTGACGTAGTTTGCTTCCAGATACTCGTAAAAGAAAGGGCTGGGTACCTGAATCGTCACCTTACGATCTTCGTAAGACAAAGGGACAATAGGCAAAAACCATGTCTTATAAGCCGCTTCCGGTACGATATCCTTGATAATGGACAAGCATCTACTCCATAATAATTGACAGTCTGATTCCATATTTTAACAATATATAAATAATCTCACAATATTCAATTCGATTTTCGAGTTGTAAAGGTCGGCATTATTTTCAAAATAAAAAATGAGGTGTGTCCCGGTATAAGGAGCTTGATAGTCAATAGGGGATTGTATCATAGTTATTTGTGTATATTCTGCTGACTTCTTATGTTTTATGACTGCATCGAAAACATGACTTCTTGATAATACGGCTATTTTATACCGGCGTGTTCTTTTTTACACATTGCGTAAGTTTTTCTTTGTTTTCCGAAAAACTCGCCAATAAACCGTCGGCGGTGCTATTTTCAAAAAAACAAGAGCCTTTTTAAATATAGAATGGCTCTAAGTTTGTTTTGCTTTTAAGGAGCTAAAACAATGAAAAACGAACATACCGTTTCGGGTTCTGCTTCAAGTCAATAAGCAGATCGGAAGCGTTTATAACCGTCTTATTCAAATTGTTATATAGCAATGTATCGTTAAGTAAAAGCCCCAATGAGTTGTCTTTTGCATTTAATTTCGTGGTCGTTTGTCCCAAGTTGTCGATCGTTAAATTCAACAACTGAATACTGCCTTTTAAATTCAGATTTTTCATTTCCTCACTCAAGACTGCAAAATTATCGGTTGTCGTTTTTAAATTTGAGGCAATCACCGGCACATCATTACCGAGTAATTGATTTAATTGCCGTGACGAGACTTCAAGGCTGGCCGTTGTTTTTTCGATATGGTCTAATGACCGCGAGAGCGCCGGATGACTGACTAATAATTGCAAGCTATACAGAATCGAATCCAATTTGGGGAGCAGGTCGATAATTTGAGGAAGCATTTTCTCCTGTACCGATGTCATCATATCTTCAGGAGACCGCCCTTCGAGCGTATCACCGGATTTCAGGTATTCGTCTACATATTTATTCAAATGGATATGCAGCTCGCCTCCGCTCAGCAGTGTTTTTTCCAGAGAAATATAGCTTCCTTTGTTGATGCGCATACTTTCTTCCA
Organism: Tannerella sp.; assembly: GCF_030528505.1. GTDB lineage: Bacteria > Bacteroidota > Bacteroidia > Bacteroidales > Tannerellaceae > Tannerella. Next base: position 50,971 of record NZ_JAUMYS010000005.1, on the reverse strand, counting down.
AACTGATCTCAACCAGAATCTTTCCGGTTGTTGAATAGTCATAAGAAATACTTCGTACGAGTCCGACCTTAAAGCCTTCGACAAAAACAGGACTCGATATGGTTACGTCTTTGACATTCGAACAGGCGACGTAATAATGATTGGCCGGGCGAAAGAGGTTAATCCCTTTCAGATAATTCACACCGATATATAACAATACGAGGCTGATGATGGTTACGATACCGATTGTTACCTCTTTACTAAACTTCATCTTCATTTTCTTTCGCTGTTTTATAAGTTTATTTTAAACGTTTTCCGTCTTTCATCCGAATGATGAAAGCATCCCGGAAGTCTTTGGATATTTTTTTCTGAATCTTCTGAATTTCTTTGAAGTCCGATGATTCTCCGTACGTATATTTATAGGCTTTACCTTCCTGATAGAAACTTGCTTTGTAACCTTTCAGCTTGGGAGAGTGAGCCGGCAGCCGTCTGTCGGAAGTCAGAATCTGTACTTTGTAAACGATTGTTCCGCTTCTTTTTTCGTTTGCGTCGGGACGGGGCGTCTCGGTCACCGTTTCTTTCGCGTGTTGCTGCTCTTTTTCGCGGGGCTTTAATGTATCTTCGCCCTTGCGGGTCATTTGATTATGCGTAATACCTCCTTGTTTACGAACATAATTCCGCTTATAACGCGAAAACGCGTTATAAATCGCTTTGGCCAGTCTGTTCTGTCCTTCGGTCGAATGCATGTAACGTTCTTCTTCACGATTCGAGATAAATCCCAATTCGACAAGTACGCTCGGCATACTTGTGGCTTTCAGCACGAGAAACCCGGCTTGTCGGACTCCACGATTTACACGCCGGGCTGACACAAATTCTTTCTGAATTTCCGAGGCAAACGAAACGCTCTGTTCCATGTGCTTATTTTGCATAAACTCGAAAATAATATACGATTCCGAAGAATTGGGGTCGAATCCTTCATAACGTTGCATATAGTTATCCTCCAACAGAATAACAGAGTTCTCCAACATGGCGACTTCCAGGTTTTCTTGCGTCTTTGCCAAACCGAGAGTGTATGTTTCAGCCCCTTTGACGGAGGTGTTTTTTTTCTTTAACGAATTGGTATGGATAGAAATAAACAGATCGGCCTTATGCCGGTTCGCTATATTGGCACGTTCGCTCAACTCCACGAACTTATCTGTTTTACGGGTATAAATTACCTGCACGTCGTTGTGTCCGGCCGAGATCAGATTTCCTAACTTGAGGGCGACGGCAAGATTGATTGTCTTTTCGTTCGTCTTTACCCCTTTGGCTCCGGGGTCTTTCCCGCCGTGACCGGCGTCGATTACTACGATAAATGTATCTCCTTTAGCCAAAAGAGGCTGAGCAATCCCGCACAACACACAGATTACCGGTATGACGAAAAGAAACCGTAATCTGTTCATCGTATATATCTTTTACGAATCATGCAGCAAATATAGTAATTTCCGCACAGATATGAAAAAAGGCCTCAACAGAGGCCTTTTTAACATGTATGGCAAATCGGAATATCAGGCTTCCGAGATGACTTCGAACGGAATTTCGACCGAAACTTCTTTGTGAAGTTTCAGTACGGCACGATATGAGCCGACTTCTTTTACCGAATCCTTGATCAGGATTGTCTTGCGGTCTATTTCGAATCCTTTCTTGGCCAATTCTTCAGCAATCTGAATATTCGTTACCGAGCCGAAAATCGTACCGGTCGAACTTGTTTTTGCACCAATCGTCAGCGAAACGCCTTCAAGCTTGGCCGCCAATGCCTGTGCATCTTCCTTGATCTTGGCCAACTTATGGGCACGTTGTTTCAGGTTTTCAGCCAACACTTTCCGTGCCGACTCCGAAGCAATCACTGCTTTACCTTGCGGGATTAGAAAGTTACGTCCGTAACCGTCTTTCACGTTTACGATATCGTCCTTGTAGCCTAAGTTCGCTACATCTTCTTTCAAAATAACTTGCATATTCTGTCTCCTCTTTACGTTTAAAATTATTTCATCAAATCGGTTACATAGGGCAGCAATGCCAGATGGCGTGCTCTCTTCACAGCCTGTGCCACACGGCGCTGAAACTTCAGTGACGTACCGGTGATACGGCGCGGAAGGATTTTTCCCTGTTCGTTCAGGAATTTCTTCAGAAACTCAGGATCCTTATAATCGATATACTTGATTCCGCTCTTTTTGAAACGGCAATATTTTTTCTTCTTTACATCCGACGACATCGGGGTCAGATATCTGATTTCCGTCTGATTGCTATTTGCTGTTGCCATGATTAATTCTCTTTTTCTGTTTCTTTCGATGCTTTCTTCAAACCTCTTCTCTTCGCAGCATATTCAGCCGCATACTTGTCTTGACGGAAAGTCAGGAAGCGGATAACGCGCTCGTCGCGGCGGAATTGTGTTTCCAATGTCGTAATCGTTTCCGGATTTGCCTTAAACTCAATCAGCCAATAAAAGCCGGTTGTCTTTTTCTCGATCGGATAAGCCAGTTTACGCAAGCCCCAATCTTCTTCATTCACAATCTCCGCCTTTTCGGCAGAGAGCACTGCTTTGATTTTGTCTACCGCTTCCTTCATCTGTGCGTCAGATAAAACGGGAGTTAAAATGAAAACGGTTTCGTAATTGTTCATAAATGTTACTGTTTTAAAATTTGCGGTGCAAAGGTAGTCATTTTCTTGACATATCCAACTTTTCGCGATGAAGTTTTTTTTCGTAGCTTTGCGGTCGTTTATCATGTAATGCTCGATAATGAAACGATATTTTCGCTTTTTTTTATGTGTTGCCGGTATTCTTTGCTATATCGGAGGATATGCCGAACAAGCGGATACGCTACGTCTATATACATTATATTATACAGGAGCGTTCGGCTCCGTAGCTTCGAATGATCTGACGCCTTTCGGTATCGTGAACGGCCGGTACGGCAAAGTTCCTTTGAAAGCGAACAATGGCTATCTGTATGGTTCCGTATATCATCGGCAACAGCTGGGGAAAGGGTTGGGCTGGCATGCCGGGGTGCAGTTGATCGCTTCAACATCGCGTTATCGGAATATATATCTGCAAGAACTTTATGCAGAGGTATCGTATAAGAACCGATTTTATCTGAGTGCCGGAAGTCGTGAGGGGAGAGACGATGGATACAATCCGTCGCTTTGTGATCGGCAACTGAGCAGTGGAGATTTAGTATTTTCGTCCAATGCTCGTCCTATTCCGGAGATCAATTTCTATATCCCGCGTTTTCTGACGATTCCGCGCACCGCAGGCTGGTTGCAGGCGAAAGGAAATTTTGCCGTCGGGCGTTCGTTCGATACGGACTATTTGAAGTCGTTCCGGGGGGCACAGCAGACATACGTTCGGAATGTGTTGTGGCATCATAAGTCGATGTATCTGCAAATACAAGATACGCACGGAGATTTTCCCGTCTCGCTGATACTCGGCGCGCGTCATTTCGCGCAATGGGGAGGCACATCAACACATCCCAAATTGGGAAAGCAACCTCGATCGGTGAAAGATTTTCTGCGTATTGTGGCGGGTACGTCGGGAGGAAGTGACGCGAGTATTTCCGACCGGATCAATGTGTTGGGGAATCATTACGGCTCCTACGATTTTCGTCTGGCCTACGAGCCCGGAGACTGGTCGATTTTCGGGTACTATCAGCATTTTTTCGACGACCGGTCGGGTATGGAATGGTATAACGCATGGGATGGCCTGAAAGGGATTCAGCTTCAGCTACCTCGTCTGCGATGGATGAATAAGGTGGTTGTGGAGCGTCTCTCTACGATGGATCAGAGCGGGCCGTTTCATTTTATCGAGTTCGACCATGACAAGTATCCGGGCTACGGAGGAGGAGCGGACAATTATTACAATAACGGCGAATATACGACGGGGGCTTCGTATTTTAACCGTTCGCTCGGTTCTCCGCTTCTGATTTCGCCGGAATATAATACAAACGGAGTACTTGGTTTCCGTCATAACCGGGTACGTGCATGGCATCTCGGCATCGAGGGAGAAGTGTCCGGGAACGTGGCTTACCGGGTAAAAGCCTCTTCGGTCGAGAGTTTTGGAACACCGTATGCACCGACCTTGCGTAAGCTGACTCTTTTTTCGATCGCGACCGACTGGCGTTATACTTATCGTTCACGTTGCGCGAAGAAAGAACACGAAACACCCGGCTGGGAGTTCGGAGTAGCTGCCGGAATGGACTGCGGTTCGTTGCTTGGAAATCATTGGGGAATAAGCTTCTCTGTAACAAAAAGCGGAGTGATCAGCCGCACGTTCCAACGAAGATAAACGTTCTGTACATCCCCTGAGCAAAGGCGTTTTCGGAACGCTTTTCAGACACCTATCCATCGATCGTAACGAAAGCAGGGAATTGCCTCCTCAAAAAAAAATGAGTAAATTACTCATACGAAAATGAGTAATTTTACTCATTGACGTACCCATCATACCTCTTTATCTTTGTACCGTGATTCTTAATAGGACTTTTTAAACGTTGAACCTGTAAAAAAACAAGACAATGAAAAAGACGATGAAAAATGTAGCAGGAAGTCTGCTTTGTATGCTGTTTGCGCTCGTATGGCTATTCGGCTGTAGCGGTATCAAAAAAGAGCAAGCAGACGGTGAAGAAGATGCGGCCACGTTTGTGTACGAGATTGAAGACATCTTTGAGCTCAAAGACAACGGAGTCGTGGTGGTAGGAGAAGTATTGGATGGGAAGTTAAAGGTGGGCGACAAGGTGAATTACTACGATTCCGTCGGCGATAAAATCTTCGTTTGTACCATTTCGGCCATCGAGCAACCGCCGCAAACAGGGCTGAAAGAGGCTTCGGCCGAAGGAGAACGCACGCATTATGCGTTTATGATTGAAAATAAAGGAAAAACCGATTTCGAGATAAAAGGATATCTCGTCAAAGGCGATTTACACAAGTGGCTTGCCCAAGAAGAATAAAAAAACAACCTCTAAAATGAACAATAGAATGAAAACGATTCAAAGAAAAACGTGGGCAGTCATTACGCTGTCCGTTATCGTACTGCTCTCGTGGACAAGTTGCGGTACGAGTCGTAAACAGGCCGTTGCGCCGCAAGAGCCGAGAATGTTACATATCTTGGCGGTAAACGACATGCATGCGGCGATCGACAATTTTCCGCGCTTCGCTTTTATCGTCGACAGTCTGCGCGCGTTGTATCCCGACATGCTGCTTTTTTCGGGTGGCGACAATCAGACCGGCAATCCGATCAACGACCAGTATTCGCCGAAAGGATTGCCCATGATCGAATTGATGAACACCCTACGGTTCGACGTCTCGGCCGTCGGTAATCACGAGTTCGACTCCGGGCCCGAAGGCTTCCGGCTCTTGCTCGAAAAAGCGTCGTTCGATTTTCTCTGCGCCAATCTTGCTCCTCCGGCAGGAAAAACGTACCGTATTCTTCCGAACAAAACGATCAAGATGCCTAACGGACTGACAGTCGGCGTGACGTCGGTATTGGCCATCAATGCGGGAGGAATTCCCGATACGCATCCCGACAATGCGGTGGGATTCACTTTTTACGATCCTTTTGAAACGGCATCCAAACAGTTAGCGATGCGCGACCGTTGCGATGTCTTCATTTATCTCAACCATTTGGGATTCGAAGATGATGTCGTGCTGGCCGGTCAGCTGCCGAAAGACGCGGCCGACCTGATAATCGGCGGACATTCGCATACGAAGATCGACAACGAACAGTTTCATCACAACATCCTGATTACGCAGGCCGAGAACAAACTCAAATATGCGACGCTCATCACGGTCAAAGTGAATCCGAACGGCACGAAAGAACGTCACATGGCCCTGCTTCCCGTCGGGAAAAAAGGCAACGAACAAGCGACCGTTCGGGCGATGGTAGACAAGTACAACGACAATCCGGCCATGAAGGAGCGTCTGGCCGAAGCGACGGACGAATTTACAAGCTACGAACAGGTGGGCTACCTGATGGTCGACGCGCTGCGCGAAGGCACGAAAGCCGAGATCGCCCTGATTAACCCCGGAGGCGTACGCATTGATCAACTGTCGAAAGGAGCGATTACCGTGCGTGATGTGTACACCATGGATCCTTTCGGCAACGAAACGGTGCTCTTCAAACTTACCGGACACGAACTGAAAGCGCTCTTCATCGCAGCCTTTCCGCTCGACGAAAGACTGCCCATCTATCCTTCGGGACTGAAAACACGCTACCTTTTCGCGCCCGACGGTACGATCCGGAACGTGGAACTGTTTATGCCCGACGGCACACCGGCCGACATGGATCGCACGTATACCGTAGCGATGAACAACTATATGGCTTCGGTCTACAAGTACGAGCATCAAGACCCGGGCACAGGGCTTTTCCAGCCTACGGCCGAGACTATGATCCGGTATTTGAAAGCGTTGAAAACCGTTCCCAGCTATCGGAACGAACAACGCGTAGAGCTGAAGAAGTAAAACGGCCCATTGACTTATAGTCAAAGTGCCGAAAACGGAAAAAAGCAGCCATTGACTATTAGTCAAAGCATCGAAAACGAAAAGAAAGCAACCGTTGACTTATATCAACGCGAGAAAAAAAGGAACAGAGATAAATCATAAACGAGAGGAGATAAAACAATGAATGAAGAAAAAGTAAGAGGTCTCAACATTGCAAGGCTTCAAAATCATGAACAATTTGGTTTCATCACCGAATTTAAGATGGAGTTGCAACGGTCGAATATCGGCGCGCTACAGCCGTTTGTTGCCCAACTAACGCCGCTTGTGGCAGAAGAAGATCGGGCGCTGGAGTTGATCAGGCGCAGTGAACACACCCGGCAGCTGGCCGAACTCGATACAGCATGCGATAATTGTTACCGGGGCTTGATAAAGACGGTTCACGCGGCGCGTCACAGTCCCGAAATCGACGAACGCGATGCGGCCGAACTGTTGGAAATCCCGTTGCAGACATACGGCAATTTCACGGTCGAGAGTTATGAGATACAGCACAGCAAAACGCGGAATTTGATTCAGGACCTGCGGCTGCCCAAATATAAGCCGGCGGCCGATCTGCTTGGCGTCAGCCGATGGGTAGAACGTCTCGAGAAGGCCGACGATGCGTTTATGACGCTCTACCGTGTGCGTCGCGACGAGCAGGCGCAGACGGCTCAGGAGCATCGTCCGTTGCGGCTCATCCGTGGCGAAGTGGAGCGAAAGTATCGTGAAATCGTCCGGCATATCAACGCGTTGGCCGTGCTCCAGCCTCATGCCGAATTGAGCGCGCTGATTGCCCGCATCAATGTGCATATCGACCGTCTGAATGCTGCGATGGCTGCGCGCACTACGCGGGCCCGTAAGAAGCAGGAAGGCGGAACGAACGAAGGATAAACAGGCCGGAGAGAGCCCCTGTGGGAATTTTCTGCGCGGCGCGCACTTCATAGGCGGGGAAGTTCGGAAGAGCCGTTCGGGAGAATAAACCACAGTCTCCGGCCTACCTTTTCAAAAGAGGGTGTGTCAAAATGCAATGTTTGGGCACACCCTCTTTAGGTGTGTAAGAATGGGTAAAAAGCAAGGCGCTAAGGATGAGGGTGAGGGAGCATACTAAGGTATGTGACCGAGCTCTCATTCCGCAAGCAACGAAGCAGTTTGCCCGTTATGACACACCGCCTAACTTTTTTACCCTCTCCTTTATTTAAGTTTTTTGCGGATGGCCTGGCTTTCTTTTTCGTAGCCGGGCTTGTCGAGCAGAGCGAACATATTCTTTTTGTACGCCTCTACGCCGGGCTGATCGAACGGATTAACTCCCAACATATAGCCGCTGATGCCACATGCTTTCTCGAAGAAATAGAACAATTGTCCGATATAATAGGCGTTGAGTTCGGGCAAAGTGATTTTGATGTTGGGCACGCCGCCGTCTACGTGTGCCAGTTGAGTGCCCAACTCAGCCATTTTATTGACCTCATCGACCCGTTTTCCGGCCAGAAAATTCAGTCCGTCCAGATCGGCTTTATCGCTCGGAACGGTCATTTTATGATCGGGCTTGGCAACCGAAATCACGGTTTCGAAGATCGTACGTTCGCCTTCCTGTATCCACTGTCCCATCGAGTGGAGATCGGTCGTCAGATCGACCGACGCGGGGAAAATCCCTTTGTGGTCTTTTCCTTCGCTTTCGCCGTAAAGCTGTTTCCACCATTCGCCGATATAATGCAGTTTCGGATGAAAGTTGGCCAAAATCTCGATCTTTTTTCCTTTGTCGTAAAGGGCGTTGCGCGTCGCGGCATACATCGCCGCGATGTTCCGGTCGAACGGTTTTTTTACATCGGTCGCTTTTTCCATATCGACGGCTCCTTGCACGAGGGCGCGGATATCGATACCCGCCACGGCGATCGGGAGCAAGCCCACCGGCGTGAGCACCGAATAACGTCCGCCCACATCGTCGGGAATCACGAACGTCTTGTACCCTTCCTTGTCGGCCAGCGTGCGAAGCGCGCCTCGCGAACGGTCGGTGACGGCCACGATGTATTTCCGGGCTTCTTCGACACCGATCGCCTTTTCCAGCTGTTTTTTCAGAATGCGGAATGCGATGGCCGGCTCGGTCGTCGTCCCCGACTTGGAGATGTTGATGATACCGAACTTTTTGCCTTCCAACGTAGCGCACAATTCAAAAAGATAATCTTCTCCGATATTGTTTCCGGCGTAAAGCAGCACCGGGTTCTTGCGTTTCGATGTCTGTAACCAATCGAAGCTGTTGTTCAGCGCCTCGACAACGGCTTTCGTGCCGAGGTAGCTACCGCCGATGCCGATCACAACGACAGCCTTGCATTTGCGCAGTTGAGCCGCCGTTTTCTCAATGTCTTTCAGTTCCTCTTCGGTGATGGACGAGGGGAGGTTCAACCAGCCGAGAAAATCGTTTCCCGGCCCTGTCCCCTTGTGCAGCATCTCGATGCTTTGGGTCGCTTTCGGCGCCAATGCGTCGATTTGTTTGCGAGTCACCGCACCGAGCGCTTTATCAATGTCTAACGTTATTGTTTTCATCTTTCTGTTTTATATAGGGGTTTAACGTTCCGTTTTTAGGTGAAAGTTTCGGCCAGTTGGCGGATGATGGTCATCGGCGATTTTCGTTCGTACAGAATATCGTACAGCGCGTTCAGGATAGGCATATCGACCCGATATTTCTCGTTGACTTCGTGAATACACTTGGCACCGTAATACCCTTCGGCAATCATTTCCATCTCCAATTGTGCCGTTTTGACCGAATACCCTTTTCCAATCATCGTTCCGAACGTCCGATTGCGGCTGTAGCGTGAGTAAGCGGTCACCAGCAAATCGCCCAGATAGGCTGATGCGGTAATGTCGCGCGGCAAGATATGCGCCGAATCGAGAAAACGCTGCATCTCTTTGATCGCGTTCGACAAAAGGACGGCTTGAAAATTGTCGCCGTACTTCATGCCATGGCAGATGCCCGCCACAATCGCATACACATTTTTCAGCACAGAGGCGTATTCGATTCCTTTTACATCCTGACAGCACGATGTTTTCAGATAGTTGTTGCGGAATATCCGAGCCATATCTTCGGCCTTTTGCAGGTCTTTACATGCCAACGTGATATACGAAAGCCGTTCGAGCGCGATTTCTTCCGCATGACACGGTCCCGCGATGATCGCGAGATTCTCCAGCGGTACCTGATAACACTGTGCGAAATAGTCGGTAATCAACATGTTTTCGTCCGGCACAATGCCTTTGATAGCCGAAACGATGACCTTGTCGCGTAACGGTGTTTCGAGTTTTTGCAGATGCTGCTTGAGGAAGGGAGAAGGAGTGGCAAAAATCAGGATGTCGGACTGTTCGACGGCCTCATTGATGTCCGAATAAAAGCCGATGCGCTCGGTATCGAACGATACGGCCGACAGGTAACCGGGATTATGCTTCATCCGCTTGAAATCTTCGATGGCTTGCGGACGACGCATATACCAGTGAATGTTCGGCTGAGTCGACAGTACGATTTTAGCCAACGCCGTAGCCCAGCTTCCGCCTCCCATAATCGCCACCTTTCCGAAAATATCTTTCATGTCGTAGAATTTGGTAGTTGATGATTCGTTTTTAATGCCCCGTAACAACCTTGATCCATGCTTCGACCGTTTGTAACGGAGGCAATTCCAGCCCGAGATTGTATTTCTTGTTCAGATCGAACAGCGATTGTCTCAATAATTGCGGATTAGCTCCCTCCAACATCTCGACCGTTACGAAGCCTGCTTTCTGTATGGCCGGCACCCATTCGGCAGGTATTCCTAACGGAGCATATTTTTCGGGCGCATCTTTCTTCACCGTCTTCTCCGGACGCATTTGGGGGAAGAACAATACCTCCTGAATCGTGGTTTGTCCGGTCATCAACATCACCAGCCGGTCGATACCGATCCCCATACCGCTCGTCGGAGGCATACCGTATTCGAGCGCACGCACAAAGTCCATATCGATAAACATCGCTTCATCGTCTCCTTTCTCACTCAGACGCAACTGTTCCTGAAAACGCTCCAGCTGGTCGATCGGGTCGTTCAACTCGGAATAAGCATTGCAAAGCTCCTTGCCGTTGACGATAAGCTCGAAACGTTCGGTCAAGTCGGGATTGTCGCGGTGACGCTTGCAAAGCGGCGACATCTCGATCGGATAATCGGTGATAAACGTTGGCTGGATGTAGTTGCCCTCGCACTTTTCGCCGAATATTTCGTCGATCAGTTTGCCTTTACCCATCGTTTCGTCTACTTCGATGTCGAGCTGTTTACACGTCTCACGCAATTGGGCTTCATCCATTCCCGTAATATCAATCCCCGTAAACTCGTGAATGGCCTCAGTCATCGTCACTCGTCTGAACGGCGCCTTGAAGCTGATGGTCTTATCGCCGACCGTCGTTTCCGTCGAGCCGTTCACGTCGAGACAAATCTTTTCAATCATCTGTTCGGTAAACTCCATCATCCAATGGTAATCCTTGTACGCTACATAAATTTCCATGCAGGTAAATTCGGGATTGTGCGTACGGTCCATCCCTTCGTTACGGAAGTTCTTCGAGAACTCGTAAACTCCCTCGAATCCGCCGACGATCAGACGCTTCAAATATAACTCGTTGGCAATACGAAGATACAAATCGATGTCGAGCGCATTGTGATGCGTGATAAACGGGCGCGCCGCAGCTCCTCCCGGAATAGATTGCAGAATCGGCGTCTCTACTTCCAGATAGCCCCGGGCGTTGAAATATTCACGCATCGAAGCGTAGATTTTGTTGCGCTTGATGAAAATATTTTTCACGTCGTTATTGACAACCAGATCGACATAGCGCTGCCGATAGCGCAACTCCGGATCATTGAAGCCGTCGTACACCACACCGTCTTTTTCTTTGACTACGGGTAACGGACGTAACGACTTCGAGAGTACCGTCAGCTCTTGTGCATGAACGGATATTTCGCCCATCTGCGTGCGGAAAACGAATCCTTTGACACCGACAAAATCGCCGATGTCGAGCAGTTTTTTGAACACGGTGTTGTACAGTTCCGTGTTGTTTTCGTCCGGGCAGATGTCATCACGAGTGATATATACTTGAATACGTCCGGTCGAATCCTGCAATTCCATAAAGGAGGCTTTGCCCATGATACGACGACTCATGATGCGTCCGGCAATCGTTACTTGCCGCGGCTGGGCATCGTCGTTGAAGTTTGCTTTTATTTCATCGGCATATCCGTTGACCGGATACGCGGCAGCCGGATACGGGTCGATATTCATCTTGCGCAACTGTTCGAGACTGCCGCGCCGGATGATTTCCTGTTCGCTTAAATCTAATACGTTCATTACTTGGTCAAAAATGGTAATAATCGTGCAAAAGTACAAAAAATATTCGGATAGCAAAGAGCTATACGCTTGGATATGATTTCTCCGTAAGTATACTAAGGATATTCTTGTTTTCACCGAAAAAACGCTTACCTTTGTGAGGTCGGGTAACAGTATGTACCCGTTATTTTTTTCAGTAATCAACAAAAAAACTAATCAATGAAAACGAAAACATTACTTCTTTGTGCAACCATGGCTCTCACATGCCTGACGCACGCTTCGGCACAGCCCGGCTACACTCCTTCGGCCGACAATCTGAAAGCTCGGGAAACATTTCAGGACGATAAGTTCGGTATCTTTATCCACTGGGGCATTTATAGTATGCTCGCCGATGGCGAATGGGTCATGCACAACAAAAACCTGAATTGGGAAGAGTACGCCAAACTGGCATCGGGCTTTTATCCCGCAAAATTTAATGCGGCAGAATGGGTGGCTGCGATCAAGGCTTCGGGAGCGAAGTACATCACGATTACTTCGCGCCATCACGACGGTTTCTCCATGTATGAGACCAAACAGTCTGATTATAACATTGTGAATGCAACGCCGTTTAAGCGTGACGTGATTCGCGAGTTGGCCGACGAATGCCGTAAGCAGGGTATCCGTCTGCATCTTTATTATTCGCATCTCGACTGGCGACGCGACGATTATTATCCGCTGGGACGCACAGGCAAAGGAACCGGTCGAAAGACACAGGGCAAATGGGAAGATTACTGTACGTTTATGAATAATCAGCTGACGGAGCTGCTTACGAACTACGGCCCTATCGGTGCGATATGGTTCGACGGCATGTGGGACAAGGACATCTATCCCGATGGCATGACAGCCAAAACATGGAATCTCGATGAACAATATACGTTAATACATCGTCTGCAACCGGCTTGTTTGATCGGAAATAATCATCATATCACCCCGTTCACAGGCGAAGATATCCAGATTTTCGAACGCGACCTGCCCGGCGAGAACAAGGCCGGACTGTCGGGACAGGATATCAGTCGGCTGCCGCTCGAAACATGCGAAACGATGAACGGAATGTGGGGCTACAAGATTACCGACCAAGATTATAAATCGACGAAAACATTGATTCAGTATCTTGTCAAAGCCGCGGGAAAGAACGCGAACTTGCTGATGAATGTTGGACCTCAACCGGATGGAGAGCTGCCTGCGGTAGCGGTCGATCGCCTTCGCGAAATGGGTGAATGGATGAAAATCTATGCTCCCACCATACAGGGTACACGGGGCGGAGTCGTTACTCCGCGCGACTGGGGCGTAACGACTCAGAAAGGAAAAACGCTGTATGTGCATGTGCTGAATCTCGACGACAAAGCCCTGTTCCTTCCTTATGCAGGCAATAAACTGAAAAGCGCAGTAGAGTTTGAAAGTCGCAAGGCAGTTCGGTTTACACAGGATAAGGATGGCATTCTGCTGAAATTTAAGGATAAGCCCCAGTCGCCCGATTATGTGCTGGAACTGACATTCACCAGTGAATTGCCTCTAAACTAACAGAAATATCTTTATGAAACACCCTTTGAGGGTGTTTCATAAAGATCAACATAACGATCTAAATTAACCGGACACGCATTAAGGTAAACAAAGGACTGGAGACTTGCAATCAATAGCCGTACGTTCTAAGGTAGAGAACATACCGTGACTAAAAGTCAAGTGCAGATAGCCTTCTATATTTTTCTTCATATAAAAAACAACACAAAAAATTGCTCATCCGAATGAAATGTAATATATTCGGCGCGTTTTTACCTGAAAATATACATCAAATATGTTAGACTTTAATAACACCCAAATTGCTTTTGAAGCAAAAACAGACGCAGAATTGAGAAATGCGTACATATTATTTAATACCATTAAGCATCCTTTTCTCGTAAAACTTGCGAAATGGGGAAGCAATCTCGCACTAAAAATACATTTTCCCTTAGGATGGATCGTCAAGCCTACATTATATAAACAATTTGTAGGAGGAGAAACGTTGCGAGACTGCGAAAAAACAATCCATCTGTTGAAGCGTTTCGGAGTTAAGTCGACGCTTGATTTTTCGGCGGAAGGCGAGCAGAGCTCCGAAGGCATCAAGGAGACCATGGAAGAAACTTTGCGCTCGATCGACAATGCCAAGGATCATCCGAACATCGCTTATGCCGTATTCAAACCTTCAACCATCACGACCGACGCACTGCTGTCGAAAGCCTCCGAACATCCGGATCAGTTGACAGATGCGGAAAAGAGCGATTATGAGGTTTTTCAACAACGCTTTATGACGTTGTGCCGAAGGGCTTACGAGAACGGAGTACGTATTTTGGTAGATGCAGAAGATTATTGTTTTCAGGATGCGATAGACAGTATGACGGACGAAGCCATGCGGCTCTTCAATAAAGAGCGTGCAACCGTTTTTGCTACGCTTCAGATGTATCGTCACGACCGTCTGCCCTATCTACATCGAATCCTTGCCGATGCCAAAGAAAAAGAATACATTGCCGGCATAAAATTTGTACGTGGAGCATATATGGATGGCGAACGTGCTCGTGCTGAGGCCATGGGATATCCTGATCCGATTTTCAAAACGAAACAGGAGACAGACGATAATTTTGACGCCGGTGTCAAATATGTCATGGATAATCTCGACCATTTTGAACTTTTTATGGGAACACATAACGAAAAAAGTAACCACCGGCTGGCCGAACTGATCGAAGAGAAGGGATTGAAACACGACGACCGGCGCATCTTTTTCGCACAATTATTAGGCATGAGTGACAATATCTCGTTTAATCTGGCTCACGAAGGATATAATGTAACGAAATATGTGCCTTATGCAAGCGTCAGAGACGTAATCCCTTACCTTATTCGTCGCGCCGAAGAGAACACGTCCGTTGTCGGCCAAACGACACGCGAATTGAATATGCTTCGTCTCGAGATGAAACGCCGCAAGAAGAAGTAAGATGGAATCATTGATAGAAGTTCACCCTTTGCCTCCTTTTGCTCCGGAAGGTGCAAAAATGTTGATGTTGGGCAGTTTCCCTCCTCCCAGAGCACGCTGGAAAATGGATTTCTTTTACCCTAATTTTCAGAATGATATGTGGCGGATATTCGGGGTCGTCTTTTTTAAAGACAAACATTATTTCCTGACGGATGATCAAAAGTCTTTTCACGAAGCAAAAATTCGTACATTTCTGACTGAAAAGGGGATTGCGCTTTGGGATACGGCTATGGAAGTAAATCGACAAAAAGGGAATGCTTCGGATAAGTACCTTGAGGTACTTCGCCCGATTGATTTGAAACAAATTTTGTCGGAATTGCCGGACTGCCGAACAATCGTGGCAACGGGTCAGAAAGCATTGGATACCTTATTAATGCTGACAGGAGCTGAAGAACCGAAAGTCGGTTCATCGACCGAAACCGTCTTTTGCTCCCGTCACCTGCGCATATACCGAATGCCTTCTTCATCAAGAGCCTATCCAAAACCTTTGGAAGAGAAAGCAGTCGTATATAAGAAAATGTTTGAAGAGATTGGCATAACAATATAGGTGCATGGAAAGTTGTGTAAAATACGTATCCTACTCTTTGATATTGTAAAGGATATGAAACCATGTGACTTTTCCATGCCGAATAAAAAAGAAACAACTTTATCTCAAATAACTATATGATAATAAATACAACGTTTTTTGGATTTTGCCAAACAATTTAGAGATAACTCCGAATCAAGCATTGATTCAAATTTTAGCTTGAGACATTTTTTAAGCCAACACAAAAATTTGCGGATTCAAAAAAATGGTCTATCTTTGCAACGCTTTTTCAAAATGTGCCGTTCAAAAGCATATCTGAAGGAAGGATGGGTGAGTGGCTGAAACCAACAGTTTGCTAAACTGTCGTACGGGTAACCGTACCGGGGGTTCGAATCCCCCTCCTTCCGCTGGATATAAAGATAATATAAGTCGATCGCAGATAAAAAAGGGTGTAACACATCCTTCTTTTTAGTATACTCATTATGAAGACCGTTTGATCATCCCATTTTTTTTTGCGGACTACGTATAACAATTGGTGAACCTGAATAAAATCCTTCTCTTATGTAATCCTGAACACCTTTATTTTAGCTTTAACCCTAAACTTCTCTTAATAACGTTTTGAGGGCTATAAAATTAATGATAGGACGATTTTTTTGATTTTCTACTTTTTTTGCATAATTCCGCTCATTCACAAACATCTTCCGCTTTTTGTGAATAACGAGAGAACCCTCTGAAGATGTTAATTTTTTTGCAGATGTAAAAAGAATGTATATCTTGCGTCCGTATCAGATTACAAAAATCTATACCGGGAAACAATGTCATGTATTGCAATAAGCTTTCGTGCAGAAAAATATCATGAAAATCACGACTGCTGCTTACAATTCCTGTTTCCGGAAATACGCTCTGAAATTTTATCGTGTGAATGAATGATATGTTTAATTTTTAAGGAGTGCCTTGTATGAAACAAGAAAAGAATGGAAAGATTGGTCGCTGGAAAGCTGGATTGCTTGCGGCGCTGATGTGTTTGGGCGTAACGATGACGTACGCTCAACAAGTAAATGGAACAGTGTTGGACGAGAATGGGGAACCGATTATCGGCGCCAACGTGGTAGAAAAAGGAACGACAAACGGTATTGTTACGGACTTGGAGGGACGTTATATCTTGTCGGTTTCGAATGCGGAACATGCTGTTTTGCAGTTTTCTTACATCGGTTATAATACGAAGGAAGAAGCAGTGAAAGGGCGTAGTACGATCGATGTAACGATGCAGCCGTCTGTTGTGAACTTGGGTGAAGTGGTGGCTATCGGATACGGTACGCAGACACGACGTCAGATTACCGGTTCGGTTGCAAATGTAACGGAAGAAAACTTTAACAAAGGGCTGACACGCGATGCAACCGACTTGTTGCAGGGTAAAGTGGCCGGACTGATGATTAATTCGGGTTCGGGCGATGTGACGAGCACGTCGCGGATGCGGCTGCGTGGTGTCACAACGTTGCAGGAAGACATGGGGCCTCTCGTCGTAATCGACGGGATTCCCGGTGGCGATTTGAGTACGGTGGCACCCACCGATATCGAGTCCATCTCCGTACTGAAAGATGCGACATCGGCTGCGATCTACGGGTCGCGTGCAGCGGGAGGTGTGATTCTTATCACAACAAAAAAAGGGGCTGGCAATCGTACCATAGTCAACTACGATGGGTATATGTCGGTCGATGTGCTGGCGAATAAGCCGGATCTGCTTAATGCCGATCAGTGGCGTGCTTACGCCGCTCACTCTAAGCAAGACCCTTCGGTTTACGATCAGTACGGAGCCGATACGGACTGGTTTGGCGAACTGACACGTACAGGATTGTCACAAAATCATAGTTTGTCGTTAGCTGGTGGCACGTCGAAGGGCAATTACCGTATTTCGTATACGTATCAGGATCGTAACGGGGTGATGCGTGATAACAAGCAGGAACGTCACAGCTTTCGTTTTCAGGTGCAGCAACGCGCTATCAACGACCGTCTGCGCATAGGGCTGACCGGATCGGGGACCATTACGAATCAGGAACTCCCGGAAGCCGGAAACTATATTTTGGCATACAGTATGCTCCCTGTCTATCCGATTTACAATGCTGACGGAACATACTTTACCAAGGTCAATGCGGAATTCGATCAGGGCAACCCTGTGCAAAATCAGGACTTGAACCGCAAAGACAATGAGATGCTTTATTTCTACGGTTCGGGCGATATTCAATTTGAACTGGCCAATGGACTGAATACGAAACTGAATCTTTACAAGAGCCGCTTTTCCGATACGCGGAGTGAGTTCAATAATTCAACGACCGAAGACGGACAGAGCGATCAAGGTAATGCCTACAAGCGGAACCGCGTATGGAACCGTAACCTGCTCGAGTGGACGATTGACTACGAGCGGGCATTCGGAGCCGATGAAGAGCATAAGGTGCAGGCGCTGGCCGGTTATTCGTGGGAAGAAAATGCGTATGCCTACTTTTTTGCCCAGAATCGGAATTTCCTCTCAAATAACCTGTCTTACAATTCACTGCAATCAGGCATCGGTCTCAAAACAGGCGATGTGGAATCGGGCAAGAGCGCCTATAAGCTTATTTCTCTGTATGCCCGAGCGTTTTATGGCTATCACAATCGCTACATGATTACGGCCATGCTCCGTCGTGACGGTTCGTCCAAGTTCGGAAAGAACAATAAATGGGGTATTTTCCCTTCTGTTTCCGCAGCTTGGGGTATCTCGGAAGAAGCGTTTATGAAAGAGGTCAAATGGGTGAATGATCTGAAACTACGTGTTGGTTACGGTGTCACCGGTAATCAGACCGGACTTGATCCGTACCGGACTCTCGAGTTGTATGGCATGAAAGGTATCTATTATAACGACGGTTCGTGGAAAACGGCTTACGCGATCAGCCAGAATGCAAACCCCGACCTGAAGTGGGAATCGACGGCCACAATGAACTTCGGCCTCGATTTTTCTTTGTTTAACGGACGGTTCGGAGGTAGTGTCGAGTTGTACAAAAAGAAAACGTCCGACATGCTCTATACGTATGCCGTGCCCACCCCTCCGTTTGTTTATGACCGTATGATGGCCAACGTCGGCGACATGGAGAATACGGGTATTGAGATGATGTTCAACATCGGGGTGATTCGCAACAAAGACTTGGATTGGACGATGACACTCAACGGGTCGTATAACAAAAATAAAATCACGCGCCTCTCGAACGAGCATTACGAGACAGACAAAGTCTATGTAGGCAGTCCGTGGATTCGCGGAGGATCGGGAGTGACATCTCATATTGTCGAAACAGGCCGTCCGGTCGGACAGTTCTATATGTGGAAATGTAAGGGGATCAGTGATGAAGGGAAATATATCTTTGAAGATATCAATCAGGACGGCAATATCGACGAGGCAGATCGTACGTATTGCGGTACGGCTTTGCCGGACGTGATTTTCGGATGGCAGAATACGGTAAACTATAAAAACTGGGATTTTTCGGTCTTCTTCCGGGGCATGATCGGCAACGAAGTCTTCAACGGGCCTCGCGCCGCTTACGGTAACAACACCTATCTAATCGGCACCAACGCGCTGAACGATGAACTGATCTATAAACTGAAAGGACAGAACTCACAGATATGTTCGTATTATGTGGAAGACGCATCATTTATTCGTCTCGATAACCTCGCACTCGGCTACACGTTCAACACAAAAAAGATCGATTGGCTCAGTAAAGCACGCATTTACGTAGCTGCGCAGAATCTCTTTGTCCTTACCGGATACAAGGGACTTGACCCGGAAGTACAGTTAGGAGGACGCAACGAGACCGATCGTGCCAACAGTTCGAGAACAAGTACCGGTATCATGGCCGGCAGCGGACTGTATCCCGGTATCGAGTATCGCGATTTCTATCCCAAGTCGAAAACCTTCACAGTGGGACTTAATGTAACATTTTAATAATCCGTATAAAAGAATGATAATATGAAGATCAAATCAATCATATCCATGCTGACCGGCGCTGCCATGCTGTTCTCTCTTCCTTCGTGTTTCGATCTGGATGAGACGGTTTATGACAAAATCCCGTCCGATACGTTCGGGAAGAACAAGGCCGAAGTCGAGGCCATTATCGGTCCGGTCTATAATACACTGAAAAGATATTTCCCGTCTAATTGGCTTTATTTAAGTGAATGTACGGGAGATATGGCCATTAACCCTACCCGTAAGGGCGGAGACTGGTTCGACGGTGGCGTGTATCGTGATCTGCACATGCATACCTGGACTTCTCAAACGGGTACATTGCGCGGATGCTGGGAGGCAGCTACGCAGTCTATTTCGTCCTGTAACCTCATCTATGCGACGATCGAAGATTCGCAGAGTATTTCGGACGAAGATAAAAAAGCCGCATTAGCCGAAATACGCGGGGTACGTGCTTTCTGGCTCTATTGTCTGATGGATGCTTTCGGTAACGTGCCGCTGGCTGTAAACTTTAAGGATGCCGGTCTGCCGGCAACGAAGACGCGTCAGGAAGTATTCGATTATATCGTGCAAGAACTGGACGAGATCAAAGACCTTCTTCGCTCCGACGTGTCGAGCGCAAGCTACGGCAAATTCACGAAAGGCGCCGCATATACCTTGCTGGCCAAAATGTATCTGAACACCGAAGCGTGGGGTGTACGTACGAAAAAGACAAATAACTGGGCGGAAGTAGTGAGTGCTTGCGATGTAGTTATGGGGATGAGTTATGTACTCGAACCAAGCTGGAAGACAAATTTTCAGATCAAAAACGAAGCCTCGCGCGAAGCTATCCTGGCAGTATGTTATAGTGCGAATGATACGGAAGATCAAAATACGTTACATTTCCGTACGTTACATTATAAAGACAACATTGCACTCGGCGGCACTTGGAGCTCGTGGAACGGGATCTGCGCCACGACGGATTATGCCAAACTCTTCGAAGAAGGTGATCAGCGCTTGAAAGGCTCTTTCTTGATGGGCGAAATGAAAGACCCGGCTACGGGCAAAGTACTCATGACCGCACACGATCGTCCGTTGATACATTACATCGACGTGATTCAGATCGAGGGTTCGCAGTACGAAGGCTCCGTATGGGGACAGGTGAATCAGGAAGACGGCTATCGTTGTTACAAGTGGCCCTTCGACAAGTCTACTCTGGGAGCGATGGAGAACGACTTCATTATCTTCCGTCTGGCCGATGTCTATCTGATGAAGGCTGAAGCGCTCGTTCGGATGGGCGGCGATAACGGATTGGCCACGCAGCTGGTCAATGCCATTCGTGAGCGTGGGTTCGGCGATACATCGCATAACTATACGTCCGTCACCCTCGCACAAGTCGCGTTGGAGCGCAAACTGGAATTAGCCTGGGAGTGTTTCTCCCGTCAGGACTGTATCCGCTTCGGCACTTTCCAGCATGCCCGTTACCTCAAACCTGACACAAAAGCCAAGGAGCATCTGAAAATCTTTCCGATTCCGCAGACGGCGCTTGATGCCAATCGTAATCTGAAACAGAATCCGGGTTATTAATAGATATTTTATAGGTTACGCCCCCACGTTCAACGCCGGGGGCGTAACTTTTTTAGCTTTTTCTGTGTTGTATTCCGGAAAATGATATACCTTTGCGTGGTGCTACGGATTATTACACATATTGAGCGTGTACTGTTAGTCAACGACTGCGTGATTGTTCCGGGCTTCGGAGGTTTTGTGCTCCAGCGACGCCCGGCTTTCTTTGTGGCCGAAGAAAATGCTTTTTCTCCTGCGCATAAAGAGATTGTGTTTAATCCTACGCTTAACCATAACGACGGTCTTTTGACCGAATCGTATATGCAAATATATGGGATGGATTTCAACGAAGCGCAGCAAACCCTCAGACAAGACTTGGACGAATGGAAGAGAGCACTTGATGAGTACCGAACAGTTTCGGCAGGTAGGCTCGGATCGTTGCGACGAAACGAAGACGGAGCCCTTATCTTCGAACCGGAAGCGGATGCTTCTCGTTACACTTTCGATACCTATGGCCTAACCTCGTTTTATATGGTACCTGTCGGTACGGAGCGTAGCCACGATTCACTTGTAACCCGTTTACCTGTTTCCCCGGATTCTCCGATCGAAGAGCCTCCTCGTACGGAAAAGACGGGGCGCGAAGTACCTCTGCTGTTACGTATGATGGGGCGCGTTGCCGCTATAGCCGCTGCGGCTGTCGTGCTGTTCTTTCTGATCACGACTCCCGTCAAGGATGTGAATCGGAATTCCTACACGGCCGGATTTGCACCTTCGGAAATACTGACTTCTACGTTTTCAGCCGGTGAAGCAGAAAAAGCATCTCCGGTACAATCTGCGAAAGAAACGGACGAACCGGTCGATTTGGGGCCGTCTCTTCCGGAGCCGTCTGTTGAGCCTGCTACCGGAGCCGTGCAGAAGACAACCCATTCATCGACCGAGATAGCCATAGAAAACGTGGCTCGCCGATCGTATTATGTCATTATCGGAAGCTTTGATTCCCGCAGTCGTGCGCGGAAGTTCGTTTCCGAAATCGACCCGGCGGAATGTCGTCAGATCGGGATGGTGCGGAGCGGTCAGCAGATACGTATTTATGCCGCAAAGTACGATAATCGGGCAGAAGCCGAAGCGTACGTAAACCGATTGCGGAAAAAAGAGAAATTCAAAACATCGTGGCTTTATATCGGCCATCGCGATAATCGATAAATTCAGTTATAATTATAACATTTGAGGAACACACAGTCTGTTTAACAAATAAATAAAGAAAAGTTTTATGGCAGAAGCAAAAGAGAAGCTTTTTTCCGAATTTCCTCCCGTATCCACACAGGAATGGATGGACAAGATCACAGCCGATCTCAAGGGAGCGCCGTTCGAGAAGAAATTGGTTTGGAAAACCGGCGAAGGGTTCAATGTTAATCCTTTTTATCGCGCCGAAGACATTGAGGGGATGGCGACTGCCACGTCGCTGCCCGGTGAGTTTCCGTACGTTCGCGGAACAAATGTTTCTAACGCATGGCTTGTCCGTCAGGACATCGAGGTGACCGACTGCGCGTCGGCCAACGAAAAAGCCAGACGCCTCGTGGCCGAGTGCGGAGTGACCGCTCTCGGTTTCCGGATTAAAGGCGAGCGCGTTAATGCGGATAATATCCGGACATTGCTTGAAGGCATTTGTCCGGTAGGAACGGAATTGAATTTTATGACCTGCAACCGCAGGGCGGTAGAATTACTCGGTATTCTTACCGAGTACTACAAAGAAAAAGGAGTTGACTTGGAGAAGGCGCAAGGCTCTGTTTCCTACGATGCCTTCAAGGTGCCGCTTGTCAAAGGAGTTGCGCTTGAAAGCGATTGGGTGGAAGATGTGGTTGCCGTGCTTAAGGCCGGTGAAGCCTTGCCTCATTACCGCGTGCTGGCCATACAAGCTTGCAACTTGAGTGATGCCGGTTCGTATATCACTCAGGAGCTGGGCTATGCCTTGGCTTGGGGTAACGAGCTGCTTGCCAAACTTGCGGAAGCAGGTATGCCGGTGGACAAGGTAGCCAACAAGATTAAGTTCAACTTCGGTATCTCATCCAACTATTTTATGGAAATCGCGAAGTTCCGTGCCGCGCGTTGGTTGTGGGCAGAGATTGTGAAAGCTTACGATCCGGCATGTGCGTGTCCGCCCGACTGCTGCGATACGAAAACGGCAGACGATAGCGCATTTTGTCGCTGCGCCTGCAAGATGAAAATGCACGCCCGCACGTCGGCTTGGAACATGACCGTTTTCGATGCGTATGTGAATATGCTCCGTACGCAGACCGAAGCGATGTCTGCGGCTATCGCGGGGGCTGACTCGATTACCGTTTCGCCTTACGATGACGTGTTCAAAACACCGGACGAATTCTCGGAACGCATCGCGCGGAATCAGCAGTTGCTCTTGAAAGAGGAATGTCATTTAGACCGCGTTGTCGATCCGGGAGGCGGCTCCTACTATGTGGAAGTATTGACGCAATCCGTAGCCGAGGCTGCCTGGAAGTTGTTCCTTGAAGTTGAAGACAAAGGCGGTTTTGCTGTCGTGGCGAATGCCGGCGAGGTACAGCAGGCCGTCAACGAGTCGAATACGGCACGTAAGAAACAGATTGCCACACGCCGCATCAGTCTGCTCGGAACGAATATCTTCCCGAACTTCACCGAGGTTGCAGGCGACAAGATCGAAGCCGATTGCGAATGTGGCTGTCATTGCCATAAAGATTCGGAAATCGCGAAACTCGATTTCTCGCGCGGAGCTTCAGAGTTTGAAGCCTTACGTCTGGAAACGGAGAAGAGCGGTAAACGCCCGAAGGTGTTCATGCTTACCATCGGTAATCTGGCCATGCGTCTGGCACGCTCGCAGTTTTCCTCGAACTTCTTCGCTTGTGCGGGATACGAGATTTTCGACAACCTCGGCTTCGAAACCGTGGAGGCCGGAGTGAAAGCCGCTCGTGAGAAGCATGCCGATATCATCGTGCTTTGCTCGAGCGATGACGAATATGCCACCTTTGCTCCCGAAGCGTTCAAGCTGACCGAAGGCAAGGAGCTGTTTGTGGTTGCCGGTGCTCCCGCATGTATGGACGAATTGAAAGCGGCCGGCATCGAACATTTCATTCACGTGAAATCGAATGTGCTGGAGACGTTGCAGATGTTTAACCGAAGCCTTCTTTAAAAGAAAAAACAAAGATGATGAGACCGAATTTTAAAAATATCGATATTCAGAAAGCCGGTTTTGCTGCCACGAACGCAGCGGAATGGGCCAAGTCCAATGGCATTGAGGCCAATTGGAAAACACCTGAACAGATTCAGGTAAAGTCAGTCTATACGAAAGAAGACCTCGACGGGATGGAGCATTTGCATTATGCGTCGGGGCTGCCGCCTTATCTGCGCGGGCCTTACAGCGGTATGTACGCCATGCGCCCGTGGACGATTCGGCAGTACGCGGGGTTCTCGACGGCCGAAGAGTCGAATGCGTTTTATCGCCGTAACCTTGCTGCGGGTCAGAAGGGGTTGTCGGTAGCGTTCGACTTGCCGACGCACCGCGGATACAATGCGGACAACAACCGCGTGGTGGGTGACGTAGGAAAAGCTGGCGTGTCTATTTGCTCGCTCGAAGACATGAAAGTCTTGTTCGACGGGATTCCGTTGAGTAAGATGTCCGTTTCGATGACCATGAACGGAGCCGTGCTGCCGGTGCTCGCCTTTTATATCAATGCCGGTCTGGAGCAGGGCGCCAAGCTCGAAGAGATGCAGGGAACGATTCAGAACGACATCCTGAAGGAATTCATGGTGCGTAATACGTATATTTATCCGCCCGAATTCTCGATGCGTATCATCGCCGACATTTTCGAGTACACGTCACAGAATATGCCGAAGTTCAATTCGATTTCGATTTCAGGCTACCACATGCAGGAAGCCGGCGCAACGGCCGACATTGAAATGGCTTATACGCTTTCGGACGGTATGGAGTACCTGCGTGCGGGGATCAATGCCGGAATCGATGTCGATGCGTTCGCACCGCGTCTGTCATTCTTCTGGGCTATCGGCATGAACCATTTTATGGAGATCGCCAAGATGCGTGCCGCACGTATGCTGTGGGCGAAGATCGTCAAGAGCTTCGGCGCGAAAAATCCCAAATCGCTGGCGTTGCGTACGCACAGTCAGACGTCGGGATGGTCGTTGACCGAGCAAGATCCGTTCAATAACGTTGGTCGTACATGTATCGAAGCGATGGCCGCTTCGCTCGGACATACGCAATCGCTGCACACGAACGCGCTCGACGAGGCTATCGCGTTGCCGACCGACTTCTCGGCTCGTATCGCGCGTAACACGCAGATATACATTCAGGAAGAAACGCAGGTATGTAAGGAAATCGACCCGTGGGCCGGTTCGTATTACGTCGAAGCATTGACCCATGAATTGATCCACAAGGGATGGGCGTTGATTCAGGAAATCGAGAGCATGGGCGGTATGGCCAAGGCTATCGAGACCGGTCTGCCGAAGATGCGTATCGAGGAAGCTGCCGCGCGCACGCAGGCTCGTATCGACTCCGGCGTTCAGACGATTGTAGGAGTGAACAAATATCGCTTGGCCAAAGAGGCCCCGATCGATATTCTGGAGATCGACAATACGGCCGTTCGCGAAGAGCAGGTGGCTCGTTTGCAGGATTTGCGCGGAAAGCGCGACGAGGCAGCCGTACAGAAAGCGCTGGCCGATATCACGGAGTGTGTGAAGACGAAGCAGGGCAACCTGCTCGATCTGGCCGTCAAAGCGGCCGGGCTGCGTGCTTCGCTGGGCGAGATTTCCGACGCTTGCGAAGCGGTGGTAGGACGTTATAAAGCAATTATCAGAACGATATCAGGCGTGTATTCATCAGAGACAAAAGAAGACGGCGACTTCCGCAAGGCGTGCGAGTTGGCCGAGGCGTTTGCCAAGAAACAGGGGCGTCAGCCGCGTATTATGATCGCCAAGATGGGTCAGGACGGACACGACCGGGGCGCCAAAGTAGTTGCAACGGGTTATGCCGATTGCGGATTCGACGTCGATATGGGACCATTGTTCCAGACACCCGAAGAAGCGGCCCGCGACGCGGTCGAGAACGACGTGCATGTGCTTGGCGTATCATCGCTCGCTGCCGGACATAAGACGCTTGTACCGCAAGTGATCGAAGAGTTGAAGAAACTCGGCCGTCCGGATATTCTGGTCATTGCCGGAGGCGTTATCCCCGCGCAGGATTACGATTTCCTCTACAAGGCCGGTGTAGCGGCGATTTACGGTCCGGGAACGTCTGTGGCCAAAGCCGCTTGTCAGATATTGGAAATCTTACTCTCCGATTAAGATTCATTTTTTTATTTGCATATAATTTTCTGTTTGAAGAGGGTGTGTCAAAACGCAATGTTTGGGCACACCCTCTTTAGGTGTGTAAGAATGGGTGAAATTGGGGGGCGCTAAGGATGAGAGCGAGGGAGCATACTAAGGTATGTGACCGAGCTCACATTCCGCAAGCAACGAAGCAGTTCGCCCGTTATGACACACCGCATTCTTTATCGGAGAACTTCTCTTCTCCCCTACTCTATCGAAAGTCTTTCGTTACCGTTTTCATACCGACGATTTCGGCACAAGTAAAGAAAGATGTTACGGATACGCCGAGGATACCGTGCAGGCTCAGGTTCTGTCCTGTTAAAAACAGATTTGGGACCGGCGTCCGTGGCATCAGTACGGTACTGATCGGAGAAGTACAGTCTTTTCGGATACCGTACGCCGAACCGTCGACCGTATTCGTATAGCGGCGGTAGGACAAAGGCGTACTGGTATATATCTCTTCGACGGCATCACGCAGCCAGGGCAGCCGACGCGCAGCAAAAGTAAGGCACGCCTCGGCCTTCTCGCGCTTTATCGCGGCATAGCCCGCATCACGTGGCCCATCTTTCCAGCGCTCCACCTCAGCCCACGCCATGGGGGCAAGCAAATCGATATTCGGCGTATAGCCGTCACTGTTTTCCGGTATCTTATAACTGATAAACATGCCGGACGGTTCTTTGTCAAAGCGGTATCGCCAAAGGTCGGACGCCTCGTCGTGAAGGTAAATGTTGCGGTTGCAGTAGGGCACACTGCCGGGACGCAGCCGGATGTTGGCCGTAAATACCCCGGCCGTATTAGGCAGATGCGTGATACGTTTGCGGAAAGCTTTACGGATACACCGGCTCTCTTCGAGCATCGAATACGTATAGGACGGATGGGCGTTGGAGATGAAAAAGCGAGCGGTAAGCTGCTCGTCACCGTTCACCTCGACTGCCGTGATTCGGCCGTTCGTTTCAATCAATCGTGTTGCACCGGCCCGGGTACGCACGGTTCCTCCCATCACCTCGATCTGTTGTACCAGACGATCGGCAATCTGCGATCCTCCGCCACGCAGTCGCCACGCACTCTGAATATAGGAGTTATGAATCTGCGCAAACGTATAAAGCGGCAGCTTGTCGGCATCCAGCTCCATCTTGAGCGAAGTACCCGAAAGGACCTTTCGCAACAGCGGATCGTCGATCGTTTCATGCAGAAATTCATACGCCGACCGTCCGAACAGGGGAAGCACATACTCTCCATTCATCACGTCGGGATCAAACACATCGAGCAGATGCTCGCCCACCGTTTTCAGAAAAGCGGTATAAGTCTCCAACTGTTTGCGCTGATGCGGAAAGGATTCTGCCAGTGTATCGACGAAGCGTTCGTGTCCGTTGGCAAAAAAGTAAGACTGTTCTCCGATAACCACTTCGTCGAACAGATCGTCCATTCGCTGCCACGGCAAATCGAGCAGCCCGAAATAACGGAAGAAAGGATAGAGCGATTCGCCTTCGCCCAATCCTCCGATATAATGAAAACCCGTGTCGAACGTTACGCCTTTTCGCCGAAAAGTCTGTAAGCAGCCGCCAACCTGTGTATGTTGCTCCAGTACACATACATTCAGTCCGTGACGGGCTAATATAAAACCGCACTCCAGACCGCCCAGCCCTCCTCCGATAATAATTACGTCGTAATTCACTGTTGTATATGTTGACAGGTAGGTGATACGAACGGTCAGCCGTTCATGTTTCGGATGACAAGGGTCGAATTCGTTCCGCCAAAGCCGAACGAGTT
This sequence comes from Tannerella sp., assembly GCF_030528505.1. Lineage (GTDB taxonomy): Bacteria > Bacteroidota > Bacteroidia > Bacteroidales > Tannerellaceae > Tannerella. Next base: position 22,945 of record NZ_JAUMYS010000005.1, on the reverse strand, counting down.
CGACAGAAACATATCAAAATGTTTATCGATGCGTGTCGCGGGAATATTAAGTTTGGCCGAATCTTCGTCAGGATTTTCAAAATTGAGATTCGGCGCGATAAAATCATTCTTCATCATCAGCATCGAATAGATGACCTCGCTCGCTCCCGCCATCCACATCTCATGTCCGGTCATGGACTTGGTCGAAGTCACTTCGGGCTTCCGGTCGCCGAACACCGTGTCGATCGATTTCGCTTCATTCTTGTCGCCCACAATGGTTGAAGTCGCATGTGCATTCACATAGCCGATTTCGCGGATGTCTATGCCCGCTTGCCTGATCGCCATATGCAAAGAACGTACCGGTCCTTCTACGTTCGGCACCGAAATATGGTCGCCGTTCGACGAAAAGCCGTATCCGCACACTTCGGCGAGAATCGGTGCTCCCCGGCGTACGGCCGATTCATAGTCTTCGAGGATAACCGTTGCGGCGCCACCGCCGGGCACCAATCCGTCACGATCGCGATCGAACGGGCGGGAAGCTTTCGTCGGCTCACCTTCTCTGACCGAGAACGCACTGATTCCGTCGAAGCTGCTAACGGCAAACGGGTTGATCTCCTGAGCCCCCCCGCAAATCACACAGTTTTGCAGTCCGTCACGGATCAGCAACATGCCCAGACCTATCGCATGCGATCCGCTCGCGCAGGCGCCCGAAACCGTCAGATTCATCCCTCTCAACTTGAAGATGCAGGAGAGATTCATCGTGACGGTCGAGTTCATCGACTGGAAAATAGCCCCCGCACCGATCAAGGTCGTATCTTTCTTTTCACGCAAGATGTCCACGCTTCTGACCATAGCTTCGGAGGTGCTGTCGTTCCCATAAAGGATACCTACTTCGTGCCGTTCGATATAATCGGCATCGAGCCGTGCCTGCGCCATCGCTTCACATGTGGCGACGTAGGCATATTTCGCCTGCTCGGGCATATATCCGCGTTGGCTGCGGCTGAGTATCCCTTTCAATTCGGGGATTTCAAGATGCCCCGTTAACGCCGAACGAAATCCCATCTCCTTGCGGACAGGATCAAAGATAATTCCTGATTTTCCGTGATAAAGCGACTCCCGCACTTCGTCCAGATTCTTTCCGAGGCACGAATAAATGCCCATACCGGTAATAACTACTCTCCTATTCACGTTGTTCTTTTTCTAATGTTATCGTCTGTGCAAAACTCGGCAAACATAGATAAAAAAGCTGAGATTCCGATACACGAGCCCGTAAAAAAGCATCTCTTTACGAAGCATAACAGCCATTAAACTCCTTTTGGCAAAACCTATCGGTATTTCCACCTTACTTTTAACCCAAATTACGCGATACACAGTTCGGCGTTTATCATTATTTAATTGTTATGGGAAAGTGAAAAACGAAGAACGAAAAACGAGAAGTCCTCCGGGTATTCACTTTTCACTTTTCGTTTTTCACTTTACGATCATTCGCGTCATTTGCGTTATTTGCCTTCAGCGTTCAGTCCTTCGGATGTTTAGTTGTTTAGGTGTTTGTTGTTTAACATTCAACTCAACAAATAAACATTTCAACAACTCCCCCCCGAAGGGCATCCAAGGGCTGAAAGCCCGAATTATTTCAGCCCCATCCCGTAAGGGTGGGGTATCGATGTCCGCACCCTATTTAGAGGGCTGAAAGCCTGAATGAAATTCATTATGATTTGTTCTATTGCGGAATCCGGGGTTAACCCAAGCGATCGGCACTGTTTAGCCCTCCGATGCGTACAGTTAAGCCGGCCGATCACATTCAGTTACTTGTCCCACAATTGTGGGACAATTGGATCACAGTTGTGAGACAATTGTTTCACAGCTGTGATCCAATTGGAACACAACTATGGTTCTAATAACTCATAAGCATCGGCAAGCTTATCCATAACCACGCGAAGGCTTCATCATGGCCGTCGGAAGACTTAATCATACCGAGAGATTGGCTTTTCGCCCATTCTTAAAGAGGGTGTGCCCAAACATTGCGTTTTGACACACCCTCTCTTCACTCTATCTTATTCGGCTACTTTCGCGGCGATCCGTTCGTACCCTTTCGCATTGGGATGCAAACCGTCTCTGAAAAGTGTTTCATCGATTTTTCCGTCGGGCTTGAGAAAGTAACTGCCCACATCGCAATATTCATAGCCCAAGGGAAGCACAGCCCGTTCAATCTTTCGATTCAGTCCGGCCACGCGTTCCTCCATAGCCCGGCGCGGATACAGGGCGACGACTTTAATAGCCGCCTTGGGCTGACGCTCACGAATCGCGGCCAGCAGGAAAAGCAATCCTTCGACGATATCTTCGTCGCTATCGAAAGTCAAATTGTTGGTGCCGATATTCAGCACCACCTTCTCGGCTTCAAACCCGTCCAGCTCGCCATGGTACACCCGCCAGAGTACATTCTGCACATAATCCCAGCCGTAACCCATGTTACGGTATCCGGCCGGTACAAACTCTCTGTTCCAACTTTCTTTGCCGTCTTGAATCCTGTGCGCTCCTCCCCAATAGTGGGTGATGGAATTGCCCATGATGACACGTCGCGGAGCCTGTTCGGCATTCTGACGCAGGATATCCTGATGCCTTGCCTGCCAGTCGTACGTACCCGGTTCACGGCGTTGCGTCACCGGAATCATGGTGCTCTTCGTCCCTTTCGACATACGCAGCAGCCGACGCAAGAACGCTTCATGATGCCCGGCCAAAACAACCATGCCGTAATCGTTCGGGTGAATGCCTTCGGCCGTTGTCTCCGTTGTGCGGACACTTTCGTCGAACGTCATCAGATGAAGGTCTTTGATCTCGTTCTTGAGCTGGTCGTACGCCTTCCGTGCCGCTTCATTCGCTTCCGCCACCTGAGTGCGAGTCGACGCCTGCACTTCGTCCTGATTAAATCCGGTATGCTGCACGATCACAATCGGAGCGGCATGCCGCGCACGAATGGTACGCACCGCTTCGATGGTACGACGCGTCTTCTCTTCGACCGTAAACTTACCGAGATTCGGATAGCAATCCAGCAAATAGGCCGCTCCGTCTACTTCGTTGATATACTTAAGCACCTCAGGCTCCAGTTGTCCGTTTCCCGAAAAACCGAAATTCACGACCGGCCAGTCCAGCTTGCGCGCCAGGATATTCGTCCACGCATTGCCCGGTCGCGAGGCGCATGCGCCCTGTGCGATCGACGTACCGTAAACGACAATCGGTTTCTCCCGGCGTACGGGTTCGACCTTGAAGACTGCCCCTTCGGGGACTCCGATTTCCATCCACGTCACCGAATTATAAAGCGGCAGATAGAGCCGGTATTCGCGTTCCATCTTCGTATTCAAATCGGTATACGTATAGAGAATCGTATCTCCGAAGATGTATTTAACTCCGTTATCCATCCAGCGTCCTTGCTTGTCGATGGAATACAAATCCACGCCCGAAACACCGGTCGACGGCATGTGAGGCATGCTCAGCCCGCTACTCACCGTGTATCGAACGCGTATTTCGGAAGCATTCGTATAAAAATAGATTGCCAACCCGGCAGCGTTGCGCGATAATTTCCAAACCGGCTCGCGTACCTCGGCGCGGGCACGGTCGGGAAGGCGCGCATAGCTGTTCTTCATCTCATCGGCCCAGCCGCGTTGCTGAATGCAGGGTATTTCACTCTGTTGCGGATTAAACCACTTCATGGTCTGCGCCTGTAGACTCATAGAAATCAGGCACAGACCTAATATCGTATATATTTTATTCATACTTGCTTAAAAAATCGTTTCTTTTATGGTATTACTATTTTTCGTACCGTACCGTTACTCAACGACACGATATATATTCCCTGCGGCAACGCGAAGCAAGTCTCGCCTTCGCTCAGGCTTTGCTTCCGCAACAGCGTGCCGATGATCGTATAAATATACACTGTCACAGGACGACTTGCCGTCAGGCAAAGCTGTTCTCTCTGTGTCCGGAACGCCACTTCCGATTCGACGATGATATTGGCTACCGGCTCCGTCAACGACACCTCATACGTCATCGTCAGCTTGGGGTATGCGGGATTCGTGACGGTACACGTCAACGTTTTGCCCACATACGATTCGGCAAACGAAAAGAGTCCGTCTCGATTAGCCTCAGGAATCACGGGAGCGCCCCTGTCCATCCAAACAAACACGGATGCCGTTCCGTTCAGTTTATACTCGCTTCTCAGATCGATTTTGTCGGATGGCGCCGACAACGTCACTTTGGCTTGCGGTGCATAAGAACGCAAAAACGACGGCCGGGGTAACGTGGAAAAAGTAAAACGGTTTCTTTCGCACATGATTTCCAGCTTATTCGACGGATTAGGCGGCAGCTTTAACGTATGTGTCCCATTATTCATCAACGAAATAAACTCAATGTTCGGGCATTCCGACACATCCAACTCCGCGAGGTTGTTGGAATAGAAAGCCAACGTTTTCAATGCCGTGCACCCCGACACATTGAGAGACGTGATTTTGTTTTCGTAAGCGCGAATCAATTTTAACGATTTACAGCCGGACGCATTGAATATTGTCAAGTTATTCTCGTAACAAGTCAGGTTTTCTAATTTTGTCAGATTCGATACGTCGAGCGATGTGAGTTGATTCGTACGCAAAGCCACATCTCTCAGCTTCGGATTATGGGAAAGATCGATACTCTTCAGTTTACCGTTGGCCGCATAAAATTCTACGAGTTCCGCATTGTTCGAGAGATCGATTTGTTCGAACCGGTTTCCGCTCGAGCAGAGAAACGTAAGTTTTGGGTTATGCGTCACGTCCAGCTTCGTCAACTGATTATAACGACAACAGAAACTTGTCAGATTGACATTCGTAGAGATATCGATCGATTTAAATTCGTTATTGTAACAGTCGAGATAAGTCATCTTCGTATTGCCGGTGACATTCAAAGACTGCAACTGATTCCTTTCGCAGTGCATTACCAGCAAATCGGTAAAGCCACTGACATCTAAATCGCCTCCCAGTTTCTTCTCTTTCCAGTTTATACTCTCCACACGCCCGTTCGCATTCCATTTCAGTCCGGAAACGTTCTTCCAGTCTACTGCATCGAGTGAAGCAACGCCCAATTGTTCGTAATTCTTTTTCCCTTTTTCCGCCGAGTTCTGGCTGAAGAACGCTTTCAGCTTGGCTACTTCCTGCGCGTTATACGTCTGCGCTGTCAGGCGCAAGGCACCTGACAGACAAACGATACTTAAAAATAAGACTACGATTTGTTTCATTTACACTACCAAATCGTTACTCGTTTTTCTTTGGCGATATACATCGGACTGTCCTCCGTGATACCGAAGGCCTGATACCATGCATCGATATGCGGCAATTCACCGTCTACACGCCACTTACCCAAGGCATGAGGATCAGTCTTCGTGCGACGAAGAATCTCTTCGTCCCGGATATTCCCCGCCCAAACGCCTGCATACGCAAGGAAGAAACGCTGGTCAGGCGTAAAACCGAGTTTGTTTTCCAATGTTTTACCGGCTGTCGCATTTTTAAAGGCTTGGTACGAAATCTGCAAACCGCCGTAATCGGCCAGTGTTTCGCCTAATGTGAACTTCCCATTGGCATGCACACCGGGCGCCACCTCGATGTTATCGAAGAAATCGGACATCACTTTGGCACGTTCTTGGAACTTCTCCGCGTCCGATGCCGTCCACCAATCTTTGAGATTACCGTCCTTATCGAACTGACGTCCCTGATCATCGAAGCCGTGAGTCATTTCATGGCCGATCACGACCCCGATCGCCCCGTAGTTGAAGGCGTCATCGGCATTCATATCGAAGAACGGATACTGAAGAATCCCCGCCGGGAAACAAATCTCGTTCGTGGTGGGATTATAGTAGGCATTCACGGTCTGCGGTGTCATGTACCATTCGTCGCGATCGACAGGTTTCGTTGCTTTATCGAGCATCTCGCGCACGGCGAACTGCGCGGCACGTTCGATATTGGCAAGGTAAGAATCTTTTTTCACCTCGAGCGACGTATAATCTTTCCATTTGTCGGGATAACCGATCTTTACATAAAAAGCATTGAGTTTTTCGATCGCTTTGGCTTTCGTCGAATCGCCCATCCAGTCGAGATTACGAATACGTTCGGCGTAAGCATTCTGCAAGTTATGCACAAGATTGACCATACGCTCTTTGGCTTCGGGCGGAAAATATTTCGCCACATACATCTGTCCCACCGCTTCGCCCAGACAGTCGTTCACACTGGCTTGCGCACGTTTCCAACGCGGTTGCATCTCGGTCTTGCCCGAAAGCACCTTTCCGTAAAATTCAAAGTTCTGCGCATAAATCTCGTCACTCAAGTAAGACGCGGCATGATCGATCGCTTTCCATGAAAGATACGATTGGATCGCACTCAATGGTTCTTCGGCAATCAGCTTGTTCACTTCAACCATCGGCTCCTCCTGCGATACGGAGAGTTCCTTAATCTGCACATTCAGCGTAGCGAGGAATTTGGTCCAGTCAATGTTCGGAACCAGCTTCTGGAGGTCGTCGACCGTCATTTTATGATAATTCGCATACGGATTGCGCGTTTTCACCTTGTCGAAATGTGACTTGGCCAAACGTGTTTCGATACGCATCACATCTTCCATTTGGCGCTGTGCCTGTTCGCCCGAAATCCCGAACAATTCGAACATCTTGACGACATGATTTCTGAATTCGTTACGGATTTTCATCGTGCTTTCATCCTCTTCGAGGTAATAATCACGTTCTCCCAGCGAGAGCCCGCCTTGATACGTCGAAAAGATATTCTTCTTGCTATCCATTACATCCGCACCGACATACACACTGAAAAACGGCGACATACCCGACAGTTTCATCTCGGCCAGGAAAGTGGACAGTTCGGCTTTATCGCTGATGGCTGCGATCTTATCGAGCCACGGCTTCAACGGTGCTGTTCCGTCGGTATTGAGTTTGGCACTGTCCATAGCGATATGGTACAAGTCACCGATTTTTTGTGCTACCGTACCGTTTTCATGTTCTTTTCCGGCAATTTCTTCGATCAGACTTTTCAGTTGTTCGCGATTGTCTTCACCCAGTTTGTCGAACGAGCCAAAACGCGAATATTCACCCGTGAGGGGATGATTTTTCATCCACCCGCCACAAGCATACTGATAAAAATTAGCACCCGGACTGGCAGTCGTGTCCAGGTTTTCGAGACGGATACCGGCATCGTCTGTCAAAGTCGCCGTCTTCGGATTTGAATTACAAGCCATCATCAATGGGATTAATGCTACTGATAAATACTTTTTTTTCATATTCAATGTTTTTTCGGGCAAAGTTATACATTATTTATAGTCAACAGTACGTATATCGTCCTTTTTTTTGAGTGGTTTTGCCGTATTCGATGGCGCGAACAGGACAATGATGAATACATGCCAGACATTGCGTGCAATTCCTCCCCCAGCGCGGCTTTTTATCGACCAGTGTAATGTTGGCGGTGGGGCACTGCGAGACACAAAGGGAACATGCGATGCAATCGTCGGACACATGGAACGGTCGGCTGTTCAGTGCATATCTGCAAAACAACGGATAGATCACCTTCGATTTCAGGAAAGGCATCGAACCGGTAAGGTAACAATCTGCCGGCTCATCGTCGGCTATCGCCCGAATCAGGCCGGGAAGTTTTTCTTTCGCCCTCTTCTTTTTCTTTTCTTCCAATGCCTTATCATCTACGTCGAATCCGGGAAAAACAATGTAACTGTTCGGCATCTGCAACGAATAGATGTGACGGCTTTTCCATCCCCGCTCTGCAAGCAAGCGCTGAAACATCCGTCCTGTATATCCGCATTCGTCGCCACACGTAAAAATAGCGTAAATGAATGGTGCAGCATGAACATCAAAACGAACCCAGCGAATAAAATCTTTCACCAGCGGAGGCACACCCCACGAATGCACCGGAAAGACAAAGCCTACTCGCTCTCCTTCAGATAAAGAGAAAAACGACTGCTTCACCGTATCTTTCAGAAGATATTCCGACATCGGGATAAGCTGCTCGGAAAAAGCATCGGCTACCGAACGCGCTACCCACAAAGAATTTCCCGTACCTGAAAAATAAAAAACCATCGCCTATTCGAAGCGCCCCTTTGTCCACATCAAAACCTTCGGTTCTGTTTGAAAAAATTGTTTCGCTTTTTCACGCATCGCCTTGTCGAGATACTGCAAAGTCGTGTATTCAGCAGTCAATGTCTGTGTTTCTTCACTCAGTCGGTAAACGAATAAATCCATATCGAGTGCAGCCGTCACATCGAGAAAAGCGACTTCGGTTGTATCGATATCCGATCGTAGAAAATCACCGGCCGAAACGGGTGTGTACAAGTCGCCGGCAGGAAGTGGTTTCCAATCCGTCGTAAAAAAATCGATACGGCTGTCGGATACCGGAGCCGAAACGGTCGTAACCCTACAAAGGATATATGTATGATTAACCAGCGGGAGGCGTCTCAGTTCGACTGTGCTTCGCCCGCTCGTCTGTATTTTCAGATAATCGGGGGTAAGTTTCATCAATTGCGATGTGCCTTGCATCATGTTCTGCAGCTTGGCTTCTTTCCCTGCTTTGTAGAGATCCACCAGATCTTTCCGCCACGCATCTTCCAGCTCGACCATATATTCGTCCGGCATCTTCACAAACAGCTCGGCCATATCCTGCGCTCCGGCGCTGATTATTGCGCATGCGAAGAACAGCACACTCATTATCATTCGCTTCATCTTCATTCGTCTTTATTAATCGGGTCTCAAAGGTAGGCATTTTCGCAAAAGAAGACAATTTTTTTTGCCGTTGCTTTTGCTTGCACTATCTTTGCTTCCGCAAAGGTTTTTCGGTTCGTCATACACGAAGCGAAATGAAAAGGGAATCCCGTGAAAATCGGGAACTATCCCCGTAGCTGTAAGTTCTATTGATGGGAGCACAACCTCCGCCACTGGTCGAAAAACCGGGAAGGCGTGCTTACCGGAACAAGTCAGAAGACCTGCCTATTGCATACAGGACAGACCGCTTTCGGGTGAAGGAGCAAGAAATGATACATACATAGAAATGAAGAAAAAAATGATCGTCTGCATCATGCTGATGCTTTGGGCATCGTGTCAGCAGACAGGCAAGCGACAAGCCGATAAAAGTACGGGAGATACCGCCGATAAGGAGCGAACAGAGCAAATGCGCACCCATTATGCAGAGGGGTTTCGCATCACCTCTTCCGGCAAAATATGGCTCGTAGATATTCAAGACCCGCAAAAGGAAGAAGGAGCCTCCTATCATTATGCCCTCGTCCCCAAAGATGAGCAGGATATCTCTGCTCCGGACGGTTACGAAAGAATTCCCATCCCCATAACAAAGGTCGTTTGTATGACTTCGTTGCAACTATCGAATTTCATCAAGCTCGACAGGCAGCACCTTGTGGCGGGCATTACCAGTACACGCCATCTCTTCGACCCGAAGATGAACGAACAGCTGAAAACAGGCCAAACACGGAAAATTGGCATCGAAGGGAATTTCGATACCGAAATCATTATCGGGATGGATCCGGAAATTATCCTGATCTCTCCGTTTAAACGCGGAGGATATGAAGCCTTGAAAGAAACAGGAGTTCCCCTGATTCCTCATCTGGGCTACAAAGAACTGACCCCGCTCGGACAAGCCGAATGGATCAGATTGATCGGATTGCTGACCGGTTGTGAAGAAGAAGCGAATGAACGTTTCGACGAGATTGAACGAAAATACAATGAATTGAAGGCGCTGACCGCCGATGTCGAAGAGCGTCCTGTCGTGTTCAGCGGCGAAATGCGGGGAGGCAATTGGTATGCCGTCGGTGGAAAAAGTTTTCTCGCACAGCAGTTCCGCGATGCCGGAGCCAATTACTTTCTGAAAGACGATACGCATTCCGGAGGACTTACGCTCGACTTCGAAGCCGTCTACAGTCAAGCCGAGAGTGCTCAATACTGGCGTATCGTGAACAGTTTCGACGGGGAGTTTTCATACGACGCCTTGCGTAAAGAAGACAATCGCTACACCGATTTCAAAGCCTTCCGCGACAAAGGGATTATTTACTGCAACCTGCGTAAACAACCGTTTTACGAAAGCGCTCCTTCGCAACCGGAAGTCATACTGGCCGACTTGATCCGGGTGTTCCACCCCGATTTGCTGCCCGATTACGAACCGGTATATTACAAATTATTGAAATGAAGCGATACACGGTTCTTGTACTGATCTTCATCACGGTATCGATCGTCTTCTTTTTCTTCCTCAACCTCGTACTGGGATCTGTACACATCCCCTTACGAGCGGTTTGGAACATTGTCTGCGGATCGGCAGAAGAACCCGTCGTATGGCAAAATATTGTCTGGAAGTCGCGGATTCCTCAGTCACTTACGGCGTTGGTGGCCGGTGCAGGATTATCCGTAAGCGGCCTGCAGATGCAAACCGTGTTCCGCAACCCTTTGGCCGGCCCTTCCGTGCTGGGCATCAGTTCAGGAGCCAGCCTCGGCGTAGCTTCGGTAATCCTGCTTTCGGGCAGCCTCGGCGGCGTAGCCTTGAGCAAACTGGGATACATCGGAGAGATTGCCCTCACAATCGCGGCTACGGCAGGTGCGCTGTCGGTAATGACGCTGATCGTATTTGTCTCGCAGAAGGTCCGAGGAAGCGTAACTTTGCTGATTATCGGAGTGATGATCGGTTACGTCGCGAATGCGATTATCGGCGTATTCAAATACTTCAGTGTCGAGGAAGACATTCGCGCATATGTTATTTGGGGATTGGGTAGTTTCGCGCGTGTATCGGGCAACCAGATGACGCTCCTCATCTGCATCATGGCCGTATTGCTGCCACTGTCGTTCTTGCTGATTAAAACCCTTAATCTGCTGCTTCTCGGCGACGGCTATGCGAAGAATCTGGGTTTGAATATCAAGCGGGCAAGGTTGTATGTCATCTCCTGTTCGGGAATCCTTACAGCCATTGTGACGGCTTATTGTGGCCCCGTGATTTTTCTCGGGCTCGCTGTACCCCATCTGTGCCGAGGCTTGCTGCGCACCTCCGATCATCGCGTATTGATGCCCGCAGCCGTACTTACCGGCTCTTCACTAGCTCTGCTGTGCAACTTGATCGCACGTATGCCCGGCTTCGAAGGTGCGTTGCCGGTCAACTCCATCACGGCGCTTATCGGTGCCCCGATCGTCGTGTATGTCCTTTTCAGCAAACGTAAAAACGAAATGAGCGAATGAAACAAACGACGATAAATATTCGGGATCTGAGCATCGGATATCCCGACAAGCACGGCACGAAGCGTGTGGCATCCCATATTCACGCGCAAATCAACAGCGGCGAATTGACATGTCTATTAGGAACAAACGGTGTCGGAAAATCAACCTTGTTGCGTACCCTCTCCGCTTTTCAGGCTCCGCTCAGCGGCGAAATTGAAATCCTCGGCCGACCGCTTTCGCAGTACGACGACAAAAGATTAGCTACGATCATCGGCGTCGTCCTGACGGAAAAATGTGATATCCGAAACATGACGGCAGAAGAATTGATTGGCCTCGGACGCAGCCCGTACACCGGTTTCTGGGGAACGCTGAGGCAAAAAGATAAGGAGGCCGTGCAGGAAGCCATCGAACTGGTGAATATCAGGGCGCTTGCCCAACGTATGGTGCATACGCTAAGTGACGGAGAACGCCAAAAGGTGATGATCGCAAAAGCGCTGGCACAGGAAACACCCGTCATCTTCCTCGACGAGCCGACGGCTTTCCTCGATTTTCCGAGCAAAGTCGAGATTATGCAATTGCTTCACAACTTGACGCAGACGCTTGACAAAACCGTTTTCATGTCGACCCACGATCTGGAGCTCGCTTTACAGATTGCCGATAAAATATGGCTGATGGACAAAGTGAACGGCATTGTTACCGGAACCCCCGAAGATCTTTCGCTCGAAGGAAAACTAAGCAACTTCTTTTCGCGCAAAGGCATTACGTATGACACAGAGACCGGCTTCTTTCGTATCGACAATGTATTCCGCGCACAAATTCGCATCGAGGGGCATGGTAACCGTTACGCGATGGTACGCAAAGCATTACAGCGCAACGGCATCCTCGCACACCGGCATATCGATAGCGACATCTATATCCAAACAGACGGAGAATCACCCGGAGGATTTGTACTCCATCATCCGAACGGAGAGATGACAGAGGCTCAAACGATTGAAGCACTGCTGGAAGCTACCAACTTGATTTTTCAATAAGCGATAAACGGCCAACGTAAAAAAAGCAGGTGATTTCAATCGGAAAAGATTATGCTCACCTGCTATGTCAGAAACACAAACGATACAACAACGCAGACATCATTTATACTGCTTCTTTAGCTTGTTAACGGCATTCTCCAGCGATTCGGTAGGCTCGATAATATTGTAACCTTCCCAAAAATCTTCATCATAAAAGTTTCCGACTTTATCCGACAAAGAATGGCCGGACTTAAAGGATTCTTTGTATGAAATTCGGGAAAAATCATCTTCTTTCCGTTCGGTAACGACCATTTCGGAAAAAACGGTATAAGAAGTCGAAAACAAGCGCCGTTTCCAGTCGCATTTGAAGCGCACTTCGTTACGCACATAATTCAGATAGCTACGTCCCTCATGACGTTTGTAGGCCACAAGAAAAGTCATTCGTTCCGGCTTAAAACGCAAGCCGAAAGGCTTTTTGCGCAACATGGCCTGAGTCGCTTTCGAACGGTCGTCCATGCTGAGGTTAAACTCGGCACGAGTGATCGTCATCGTTTCCTTATCGATATATAAAGAGCCATAGTAAAGGGCATAAGGCAACAACAAACGCGGCTGGAAGTTCACTTGATGGTGAGGCCTGTTGTCTATCATGGCCTGCTCTCCGAAACGGAACGAGTAATTTTCCATTTCCGTCTTGTCGAGTAGCAACTCTTTATTCTTGATCAAATCGATATAAAGCGACAGATTAGGTCCTCCCTCCAGCTTGACAACCAACGTATCGCCCGCTTTCTGGCTAAGCAGCTTCCGTCCTTTAAAGACCTGTACCCGATCATGTTCGAAGCCACGTGTATAAGGCGTTTTGAAGATATGAACGACAGCTTCCGAAATGTTAATATATCGCTTCCGTTTCTGTATCACTTCGCGATAAAAGCCGGTCAACAGATTTTCTTTTGCCGGATAGTTTGTTGCGATTTTCTCTATCGCTTCCTCCACAATTCCACGCGCATCACCCCCCATCACGGTTATTTCAGCCAAGACATTGGCATTCGGAAGTAAAAACACTTCGGCATTTTCTATATCCTTGTTACCAACAGGATAAAGCAAATTGGCATATCCGATATGCGAAAATTCCAGATTTTTCGCCTGCAACGAATCTTTCACTTTAATCGAAAAATAGCCATCGGCATTGGTGACTGTGCCGACAGTCGTTTGTGGAATCGACACGTTGACGGACACCAGTTTTTTATTCGTTTGCTTATCCTTAACGACTCCATTCACCGTAATAAAATCACTCCCTGCCTCCTGTGCGAACAAGGAAAATCCGGTAGCTACGAAGAATGCGCTCCATAAAATAATTCGAATCAACGCGTTTGTTTTCATAATTCCCATATTGAATGATGCTCCTAAGATAGAAAAATCCGGAAAACAAATACATCTTCGGTCTGTTAATTTTATCTAACTAACACCTAAAACGAAAAACTCCCGATAAAAAAGAATATCCATATCCCTTAAAAGTAATTGATTATTAAGACTATTAAAAAAACGCCACCTCTTCATGCTGATTTTATCTGATGAAACACACCTATCACGAGAATCACTGGGTTGTCAGTTGTCCGAGAAGAAGAAAAAGTCTTCATTCAAGGCTAATCTGTGATGTGAAAAAGTTTTACCCGACGGCAATAACGCCAAATGAAATTTTCATATCTTTGCGTTCGCAGGAAGAATCCTGTAACAGGCTTTATTGAAGAGCAAACAGTGAATAATAACGAGACAGACCGGAATGACATAGAGGTAAATGCTTTCTATTTCCTCTGGGCTATTACGATCATAAAGAAATTAAAAAGTCGAATATTGAACACAGACGAGAGGCCTCGACTTGAGGAAAGACTCACGGCTAATATGATTGATCGAGATATAAAAGTTGCTTTGCGGCAATCGGTACCGGAAAAAAGTATGACATAAACGATACAGATAATGAAACAGAAAAAGCAAAACAAAAAAAGTTCGTTACCCAAGAAGCCCTTATCGGCAATGACTCGGAAAGAGCGCATCTATGAAATTATATTCGAGGCAGATACGCGCGAAGGCAAACTTTTCGATGTAACGTTACTCATCTTTATTCTGGTCAGTATTCTGTTGATCATCGTCGACAGTTTACACTTGTTTACGGACACGTTTAACCAGATATTGCATGTGCTGGAGTGGATCATCACATTGTTTTTCACGGTAGAGTACGTGCTTCGAATTTATTGTTCGCCGAAGCCCAAGAAGTATATATTCAGTTTCTACGGCATTGTCGATCTAATATCGACGCTGCCGCTTTATATGACCTTCTTTTTTCATACGGCCGCTTATCTGGTCATTGCACGCTCGTTCCGTCTGATACGCGTGTTCCGAATCTTCCGGCTTTTCGGATTTATCTCCGAAGGGAATGTTCTGCTTCATTCACTCAAGGAGAGTCGTCGCAAAATCTTCGTTTTCTTCCTCTTTGTCTTGATTCTGACCATCTCGCTCGGTACGCTGATGTATATGATCGAAGGAGCGAATCACACGCCGGGGTTCGATAACATCTTGAATAGTATTTATTGGACGATCGTGACGCTCACCACCGTCGGCTATGGTGATATTACCCCGATGACGGGGGCCGGACGTTTCCTCTCCGCATTGGTCATGCTGTTGGGCTACACGATTATTGCCGTACCGACGGGCATCGTATCGGCAACGATGATGCAAAAATCCGGCACCCGAAGTAAAAAATGTCCGCATTGCGAAAAAAATAACGACCTCGACGCTTCGTACTGCAAGTATTGCGGGCAACCGGTCAATGTGAAAACAGAAGAGTCAACCTCCTGATATTCATATATGGGATGGTTTGTACCGGTGCGCTTCCGCTTGTTGTCCGGCCGTTCACTTTTGACGGCTGAGTCTGTCGTATTTTGCGGAAATGCTTATCTTTGTCCCTTCAAAAAAACAAACAAAAGATTATCACGAAGTAAAACGAATATAAGACACTCAAAAAAACAATACGGATGGACACATACGGAAAACTGGAACAGTTAAAAAAATTGCTGGATCAAGGTGCCATTACGCACGAAGAATATGAACGTGAAAAGGCAAAACTCCTAACCCCACCTGTTTCTTCGCCGGGACAGCCAGCATGGGATTTGGGAATAGACGAACGGACATTCGTAGGACTGATGCATGCCTCGCAGTTTCTGTCGAGCTTCATTGTGCCGCTGATTGTTTGGTTACTGTATAAAGATAAAAGTGCTAAAGTAGACGAAGCCGGCAAGGAAATTCTCAATTTCGAAATCAGCTATACATTATATATTATTGTGTTATGTATAACGATTGTAGGCCTTGTCATCGTTCCGGTCGTGGGCATTGCGATTTTTGTGATGATCATTATCGCCATCATCAAGGCGTTGAATGGTGAATCATGGAAATATCCGTTGACTATCCGCTTCCTCAAATAAACCGTACACCGGCACTTGTGGAGTAAAATGGAGAGGATGAAGAAATATTTGTTGGATATGACGGTGACATCGAACGAGCCGTTACACCATGATTATTGTTTATTGAAATTGACGACCGAGCAGCCATTACCCGAAATGGTTCCCGGACAATTCGTAGAGGTGCGTGTCGACGACTCGCCGTCAACTTTTCTGCGCCGTCCGATTTCGGTCAACTATGTCGATCGAATACAAAACGAGCTGTGGCTACTGATACGCCTGATCGGTGAAGGTACGCGACGCATGGCACGGTATAAAGCAGGCGAAACGGTGAATGTGTTGTTGCCTTTGGGCAACGGCTTTTCAATTCCACAGAAACCGTCGTCGCCTGAGCTGTTGCTCGTCGGCGGCGGAGTTGGGACAGCACCGATGCTCTATTTGGGTGAGTCGTTGAAGAAGGTTGGATTTACTCCGGTATTCCTCTTGGGTGCCTGTTCGGGAAGTGACATCCTGCAACGTGAAGCTTTCGAGAAGCACGGATCGGTATACGTTACGACCGAAGACGGATCGATGGGAGAAAAAGGATTGGTAACCCAACATTCCATATTGAAAGAGAAAACATTCGGACAAATTTATACTTGTGGCCCCAAGCCGATGATGATGGCTGTGGCGAAATATGCGAAGACAGTCGGAACACCTTGCGAAGTATCGCTCGAAAATATGATGGCATGCGGTTTCGGCGTATGTCTCTGTTGTGTCGAGCGCACCACCGAAGGCAATGTATGCGCCTGCACCGAAGGTCCGGTATTTAATATCAATCAATTGACATGGCAGATTTGACAATAACCATAGGAGGTTTGACATTGAAAAACCCGGTAATGACAGCATCGGGAACGTTCGGTTACGGGATCGAATACGCCGATTTGTTCGATATCGCCCGGCTCGGCGGGATCGTTGTGAAAGGTACGACGATGGAGCTGCGCGAAGGAAATCCCTATCCGCGTATGGCTGAGACACCGTCGGGGATGCTCAATGCCGTTGGATTGCAAAACAAAGGCGCCGATTATTTTGCACGTGAGATTTATCCGCGACTCAGCGAGGTTGATACGAATATGATTGTCAACGTCAGCGGCTCGTCTATCGAAACGTATGTCGAGTGTGCCGAAAAAATGGCTGCACTGGAGCGAATTCCTGCCATCGAACTGAATATCTCGTGCCCCAATGTGAAGCAAGGAGGCATGTCGTTCGGGGTTTGTGCGTCGTCGGCTGTCGAAGTGGTGCGTTCCGTGCGCAAGGTTTACCCTAAGACACTGATTGTGAAACTCTCGCCCAACGTGACCGATATTACCGAGATCGCCCGCGCGGCGGAGGCCGAAGGAGCAGATGCCGTGTCGCTGATCAACACGTTGCTCGGCATGGCGATTGATGTGGAGCGTCGTCGTCCCTTGCTCTCGACCGTCACGGGAGGATTGTCCGGTCCGTGCGTCAAACCTGTCGCTCTTCGGATGGTATGGCAGACGGCTTCGGCAGTCCGGATTCCGGTGATCGGTATGGGGGGAATCGCTTCATGGCAGGACGCGGTCGAGTTTATGCTTGCCGGTGCAACAGCCATTCAGATCGGAACCTATAATTTCATTGACCCGACCATTTCGGAGAGTGTTATCGAAGGAATCGAAGCTTATTGCGACCGTCACGGGTTCGCGTCAGCTGCCGAGCTCGTCGGTGCACTGACCGTAGATTAAGACATTATTGAAATGAGAAAAAATATCATTCTATTTTTTGCGACCACGTCGTTATACGCCGGTGCGCAACAGATTACCATTCCCGATACAGCCTTCAAAGCATATTTGCTGGAGCACTTCGATACGAACAACGACGGTGAAATATCGGTCGAAGAGGCACGCACCGTACGGAAAATTAAATGTACGGATAAACCGCTCACTTCGTTGCAGGGAATCGAATATTTCACAGCCTTGGAAGAACTCGACTGTTCGTATGCGAACTACTTCCAACGTGGCGGCCTTACTTCGCTCGATGTCAGCCGCAATCAGGCGCTGAAAAAGCTGCATTGCAACAATAACCGGCTCGATTCGCTCGACGTCAGTCAGAACGTGGAACTGACCGAACTGCATTGCCGGAATAATATGTTACGATCGCTCGATGTCAGCCATCATAAAGTATTGGAGGAGCTGCTCTGCGACAATAACCGCTTGACACAGTTGCGACTTGAGGATTGTCCTGCCCTCGCTCTACTGCACTGCGGCATGAACCGTTTAGAATCACTGGACATAAGTTCGTGCCCGTCGCTGCGATGGCTGAACTGTGCGGAGAACCGGCTGACGTCGCTCGATGTGACACAGAACACTAATCTGGAGCATCTTTTCTGTAACAACAACCGGCTGAAGACTTTGGTGCTGGAAAACAATATCCATTTATCGCAACTCTATTGCGGCCACAACAAACTGGATTCGCTCATTGTCTCTCATAATACGGCGCTGACCGATCTCGATTGCGGCAGCAACCGTCTGACGAAACTTGACGTTTCACAGAATACAGCCCTGACCGATCTGGAATGCAGCATCAACCGGCTGACAGCGATAGACGTGTCGCACAATCCGGCATTGAAGAATTTGTATTGCAACGCAATGCCATCGCTCACATCGGTCTATCTGATCAAAGGCACGGAATATCAAAACCTGAGTTATCTGACGGCTTCAGTCACGACGTATCGCGTAGATACGCAGACAACGATTACGGAGATCGAAACATATATCGCCACAACGGAAAAGACGAAGGAAGAAGAGACGACGAAAGTAGCCGAAACGGCTGTAAAAAGCGAAGAAGAAGCATCCAAGGAGAGCCCGCTTACCGCGCGTGAAAGGTATTACGATGAGGCTCGCCGACAGGCCGAGCTCCGAAAATTGGAAGAAGAAAAGCGCATCGCGGAAGAGCAACGCCGCACCGCCATACGGACATACAGTGGAAACATTACCGTGCCCGATGCCGTATTGGCAGCTTTCCTGTTCGGACGGTACGATACAAACGGCGACGGTGAATTGTCGGGAGCAGAAGCGCGCGCCGTCAAAACGATGGATTGCTCGCGATTGGGACTGACATCCGTCGAAGGACTTGAATATTTCTCATCGCTCGAAGAACTGAAATGTAGCGATAACCGTATCACAGTGTTAGACATGAGCTATTTCCCGGCCTTGAAATCGTTGGATTGCTCCCGCAATAAACTTCACCGGCTGGATGTACGTAACAACCCGATGCTGAACGATCTGGAATGTTCCGACAACAACCTCATCACACTCGACATAAGCCATAATCCGGCGTTGAAGAGTTTGCACTGCAACAGTATCCGGCTTATCAAGCTGGATATTGCTAAGAATCCGGCTCTCCGTGTGTTGAGCTGCCATAACAACCATCTGACGGCACTTGATATTACGAAAAATCAACAGCTCGATACCCTGAACTGTGGAAAAAACAAATTGAAGATGCTCGTCGTATCGCAGAATAGCGGCTTAAACTATCTGGATTGCAGTGCGAACCAACTGACGGTGATTGATGTGGTACGCAATCAGGCACTAACCGGTTTGGTATGCAGTGAGAACCAGCTCACCTCGGTCGATGTAAGTCGTAATTCCGCACTCCGGATTCTCGATTGCGGACGCAACTCGCTGGATCGTATCGATGTTTCGCATAACGGCGCACTGATCGAATTGGCCTGCAACGGAAATGCGATCAGCGAGTTGAACCTTGCGAAAAATCCCGCATTAGAGTCGCTCAATTGTTCACATAACCGATTGACCGATTTGGATGTCAGCAAGAATCCGATGCTCAAGCGACTGAAATGCATGGGCAATGGGTTAAAAGTAATCGATGTCCGTCAAAACCTAAAGCTCAAGTTTCTGGAATCGGCCCCGATGCCTGCGTTAGAAACGCTTTACTGTCCTCGCGAGGTGGTCTATTCAAAACTGGCTTACCCGATTAAGGCGCAGGTAAATTACCGGTAAATTTGCCAATATGGCGGAAATGCCTAATTTTACCCTCCGTAACACGAAAAAAACGGAGGACATGAAAAAAGAGAGGCTAATAAAATATCTGCTGGGATGGTTTATCGCATCGCTGTATCTGTTTACAGCCTGCGACGAAAATCATCCTTCACTCGTCGACCGGCCGGATAACCCTCTCAAACCGGAGGAGGTTTCAGGGGTAAAATGGAAGCTCTTAAAGGAATTCACGTTTGCCGAACTGAAAACTGCGGAAAAAGGGCTGGGACTTTCGGCGTTTAGCCTGATCGGTAATACGCCCGTTTTTGATGGAGACATTCAGTTGCGTGCATTCAAGGTCATGTATTCCTCAGCAAATCCGAACGGTTCCGACGAAAAAATCACCCTGTCCGGCGTGTTGTTGGTACCGCCGGCCATCGACTCGGCTACACTCCATCGACAGATCCTTGCGCCTCCTTACACGTATGTACTGGACAAACAGGCCCCTACCCGACAATTGACAGACTACGATGCTTCCACTCTGGAAGCTTACCTGATTTTCTGGATGTGGCAAGCCTCGAAAGGCTATGTGGTGATGATTCCCGACTATCCGGGATTTGGCGATTCGTACGGGAAATGTTTTATTCCCTACATAGAAAAAAAATCGATGGTGCGTACGACGATCGATTTCGTACGAGCCTCACAGAAAGTGTTGCAGGAGAATCATTACGCCAAAAAGAAAAATATGCTTGTCACCGGCTATTCGCTGGGCGGTTTCGTCGCAACACAAGTAGCACGGGAACTGGAAACGAATCTGATAGACGGCCTTACGGTCGATCTGCTGCTGGCCGGGGGTACGCCTTGTCTGCTGAAAGATATCTCCGACGAGGTAAGGACTTCGGAAACGATGCCGGAACCGTATCTGTTACCTCTTGCTATTTACGGGTATAAAAAGAACGGTTATCACAATTTGGATGTGAGACGCCTGCTAAGAGAACCATACGCGTCGAGGCTGGCCGTTTACTTCGACGGACAGAGTCATACATATAAGGAGTTCCCCGACAAAACGCACGACTTGTTTACGGATGCGTTTATACACAACACGAATCAGGCGAATGAGCAGATTGATGCGATACTCGAAGCGAACAGCCTGAAACCTTGGACTAACCGGTGCGAGTTCGTGCTGATTCACGGAAAAGACGACCGGACGGTTCATTTCGAAAACGCGCAGGCATATGCGGCGAAGCATCGTGCTTCCGGAGGTAAAGTGACGTTCATCGATGTGCCCGGCGATCATCCCCGTGCGGGAATCTCTTATTTTATTTATTTGATGTCGTATCTTCCCAAATACAAATAAAATGATGGAATGGTTAAATGAAGTAATGAGCAGTACGAAGATCGATATATGGACTACCATACTGCGATTGATAATCAGTTTTATGTTAGGTGCGATTGTGGGCACGGAGCGTCAGATGCGTCGTCGCGAAGCCGGTTTGCGCACGTTCACCCTCATCTGCCTCGGTTCTACCATGGCGATGCTGATCTCGATCTGGATTCCGCAGATTTATCCGAATTTTCTGAACGGCGATCCGGGACGTATTGCCGCACAGGTATTGACCGGCATCGGTTTTCTGGGTGCTGGAGCGATTATTCAGAGCCGCGGTAGCGTGTACGGACTGACCACGGCAGCCTGTATCTGGGTGGTCGCCGTCATCGGGCTGGCCGTCGGAGCAGGTATGTTCACGGCAGCTATTATCGTGACGTTGCTTACCGTAACCGTCCTGATATCGCTGGAACGCTTCGAAAAACGGATTTTGCTTGACGGAGTGAATAAGATTCTGGTCATTACCTGTTCGACGGCAGAGCCCAACTTAAAGTTGATGCGCAAGATATTAGAAGAGCAAAACGTCTACGTCATGAGTAATTCTTATGAATTGAATTATGAGACTGACACGTCTGTACTTACGTATAAAGTCAATGTCAAACCGCGTTCGTCTTATACCAGCCTGTTCACGGCTATTCGTAAGAGCGATTACATAACACAAATTAAGATTTTAGCCTGACAAACGGAGCTTTCTTTTTATCCGCATATCATTTGAAAACAATATATTAATAAATATATTCACAATGATTCCCATATAAATCGGTCGTTTGAGGAGCAAGAATGGCTCAGGATGCCGATAGAATAAGAAAAGTCACTGCTTGCAAAGAATTTCAAGCCTGACTTTCAGGCGTCAAGTAATGTTAAATCGATTTCCGCTCAGAAATTTTGCATTATCTTTGCACCCGAATTGAGGTAAAAGACCGGCCTTAGCGAAGGCGGTCTTTTTTTCTCACTCCTGAAAATCAGGGGGTCGAAAAATATGGAAGAAATAAGCGTTTCTTGGGGTCTGAACAGACAAGCGGAGCGAGTATTCTCGATATGTTTTTCGATGTTTTTTTCACTATAAATATAAAGTATGAAGATTGGAACTTGTGTACTCTCCGTCGCGGTGATTGGGTTATTCTTATCGGCCGGGACGGATAAAGCAGGGATGACCGAAGGATATCGTTTGGGAGACCTT
This sequence comes from Tannerella sp., assembly GCF_030528505.1. GTDB lineage: Bacteria > Bacteroidota > Bacteroidia > Bacteroidales > Tannerellaceae > Tannerella. The sequence goes on along the minus strand of NZ_JAUMYS010000005.1, from coordinate 718 downwards.
GCTCCGAGGATAGAGTCTTTGGAAAACAGTAGAGATATTGATTTCCGAAATCGTTCCGAAGGCTACACGTTAGTAAATTTCTGGGCAGCTTACGATGCTGACTCCCGTGTTCGCAACATAGCGCTTTGGAACAAAGTGAAAGATTGGGATTCGACACGCATTACAGTGTATTCCGTTTCGATGGACGAAAGATTCTCCGTATTTACGGAGACTTTGAAAACAGATGGACTGGAAGCGGCGAATCAGTGGTACGATGGAAAGGGAAAATCGTCGTCGCTGTACAAAGCGTACGGTTTGAAGAAAGGACTGAGGAACTTTCTGATAGACGATAAAGGAGTCATTGTGGGCGTAGACCTGACTCCCGAAGCAGTATCCCGAATCGTACACAAAGGTGTGTAACTACATTTATATTTTAATCGCATTAAAATGAGGCTGTCTCAAAAACGCGGACAGTCTCATTTTTTATGCTTATTTCTTTACTTTCCGATTATTTTTCAATCTCTTAGACACAAAATTTACAAACCATGGATAAACCTGTTTTAAACGTTACAGGGATACGGTAACGCGGCAGAAAGCTCCGTTTCATGCCGTTGTTGTACAACAACAGGGTCAAAACTGCTGTTTAAGGGTCATTGTTGTACAACAACGCGTAAAAACATGCTGTTTAGTCACTCCTTAAAAAGCCCAATTTTCTTCGCCTTGTAAAACTTGGAAATTC
>NZ_JAUMYS010000077.1:12802-13041 GCF_030528505.1 Tannerella sp. | reverse complement strand
ATGGTTAATTGTCAATGGTTATGCGTGGAACACGCTGAACCATGTATTTGGCATGACAATTAACACCTGACAATTAACAATTAAAAAACAGCCCTGAAAGGGCGCTTTAATTCAGCCCAATGTGTAGCGAAGCGAAGCGTTGGGGACAAAGGCCGCAACCCCATAGAGGGCTGAAAGCCTGAGATAATAAATATTGATTCGTTGACTGAACGCAAAATAAACGAAGAGTGAAAAGTGAA
>NZ_JAUMYS010000077.1:0-12792 GCF_030528505.1 Tannerella sp. | reverse complement strand
TCGGGCGTTGAGGGGTTGAGGTGTTGAGTTGTTTAAATGTTGAGGGGTTGTGTTGTTGGCCGGAAGGACTTTTCGTTCTTCGTTTTTCGTTTTTCACTTTCGCATGACAATTAATTTATGGTTATGCAGATTTATTTTTGATATGTCTTTTATTTATTCTTATCAAGTTTTCTAAGCCTATATGGTTCTCCGGGAGCCAGAAGAACGACTCTTTCGGGGTTCTTTACCCTTGCTTTCAGCTTCTCCGGATCGCCGTTAAAAGGAGTAAAATCGGGTGCGTCGACCGAACCCCAATGGTGGAGCAACAAAGGGGTATCGGGATAAGCATTAGCCAGACGAATCGCGCCTTCGAACGTGAAGTGCCATTCACTATCCGAAAAATCGAATAGTATCGCATCCGGTACGGGCATTTGCAAATGTTCTGGCATCAAGCGAGAATCGCCTGTGGCCCATATGGATCCGTCGGGCGTCTCGATCCGGAAGCCTGCGCAGTCTGCCTGTTTCCAGAATCTGCCGTTTCTGGCTTCGGGATAATCATTTTGCCACGCATGATCGGCAGGGGTTAAGGAAACACGAATGTTTTTCACCGAAAAAGTGTCGCCGATCAGATGTCCCTGAGAAGGTAAGCCTTGATTTTTCATAATTGAATCGACATATTCGGTTGAATGATAAACGTCCGTAACATTTTTTAAATCGGTGCAAGTCGGAACACTGTAATGATCGTTATCGCTGTGTGTGATCAAGACGGCATCCAAATGAGGTACTGTATGTGTTTCAATCGGTATATCGATCAATAAAGGCATATCGAAATCTTTAAGAACCGGATCGATCATGATCGTAGTGCCATGACTGTTAATCAGGAAGCCGGACATGCCTAACCAACGGATAGTCGTTTCATTCGTTTTCTCAAAGGCTTCTTTCCCAAAAAACTGAGTAGGAGGAGCTTTTGCCTGATATTTTTTTTCTGTTTCATGCTGCTTATCGGAATGCTGCTCTTTCGATGCCATTTTGTACGAGAGAGCTGTCAGCATAACAACCATAAGTAAAACCGTATTTCTCATCGCATTTATTATTTTATTATATATCTGATTTTTACCTGACAAAGAAATCACGTCTCTTCTTCCGTTTCGATCGATTCGCCCAGTACCGCCACCGACTCCTCCGGCGGAAGCGCCTGCACCCCTCTTAACTTACGCTCGATCGCTCGCGACCTTACCCCCGCCCGGTCGATTACGTTCGTCGCTTCCTGCAATTTTTTCTTCGTCTTTTCCAGAATCGTCCCAAAACGCCCGAACTCCGTCTTTACGGCGCCCAATATTTCCCACACCTCGCTCGATCGCTTTTCGATGGCCAGCGTTTTGAATCCCATCTGCAAACTACTCAGAAACGCCACCAGATTGGTAGGCCCTACGACCGTAATTTTAAATTCCCGCTGCAAACATTCGAACAACCCCGTCCGACGCAAAATCTCCGCGTACAAACCTTCCGTGGGCACAAACATAATTGCGAAATCCGTCGTTACCGGTGGATAAATATACTTATCCCTTATATTTTTCGCGTTCTTTCTAATCGAAGCCTCAAACTGTTTAGCAATCGTTTCCAGCTCTTTCGGACTCAAATCCGTCGCACGTTCATACGCCTCGATCAGCCGCTGATAATCTTCGTTCGGAAATTTCGAATCGATCGGAAGCAGTAAACTCTTCTCCTCGTCGTTACGATTCGGGAGCTTGATCACATATTCCACCCTTTCCTGAGTACCTTCTTTCACAATTGCGTTCTGCTCATACTGCTCCGGCGATAAAATCTGTTCAAGAATCACTCCTAACTGTATCTCTCCCAGATTTCCGCGCGTTTTCACATTCGTCAGCACCTTCTTCAAATCTCCTACACCCGAAGCGAGCGATTGCATCTCTCCCAATCCTTTATGTACCTCTTCCAGCCGTTCGCTAATCAACTTGAACGATTCATTAAAGCGTTTCTCTACTGTTTCTTGCAGCTTCTCGTCCACCGTTCTGCGCATCTCTTCCAGTTTTCGGCTGCTATCTTCGCGAATACTATTCAGCTTTTCTTCCACCGTGTCCCGTATTTCTTTCAACTTCCTCTCAACTTCCAGTTTCATCATCTCCTGCCGGGCTATCAACGCCTCGAACTTTTCTTTCTGAAACGTATTGAAATTTTTCGTATGATGCATAAAGCTGTCTTCGAACGATTTCAGAGAAAGCCTCTGTTCTACCCGGTTTTCTTTCGCCGTCCGCAGGTTTTCCTCCCTGCTTCGGCCGAATTCATCGCGAATCAGCGGATCGATTCGCGAAAGATCGGCGTCCATTCTGATCAGCCGTTCCTCCAGCTCTACGTCACGCGCATCTCCGCCCTTCTTCAACGTAAGAAAGATATTGATCAGCACAAGTACCATCAACGAGATGATGAGAATCGTAATCATTCTTGATGTTTTTTTTCTGTTACACTGTTTATTTTCAATCCGTCATAATGAATATTCGACTTGTACAAAGATAAACACCTTTTGCGAATATTCATAACAGCCTGTTCGGAGAAATATTTCAACAGTCCGGAGAGAATATGACCATCTGTGTTGATAGAAGAAGCGTCGTCATGATTAAAACAAGCGCCGTTATTTGTAATACGAGTACGGTCGTTAATAATATAAGCGTCGTCGTTAACAAAACAGCCGTCCGCGTTATATATTCTTCACAATGCGTTGGTAAAACTGTCGACCGCGTTAACAAAACAGCCGACCGCGTTATATATTCTTCACAATGCGCTCGTAAAACTGTCGACCGCGTTAACAAAACAGCCGACCGCGTTATATATTCTTCACAATGTAATAAAGAAACAAGCCCCCTCAAGCAGATAAACTCAAGAAGTTTGCCCGGACTTACACGCGGCACACAAACCTTTTACGTTTACATAGGCTTCATCGATCGAGAAGTCCGTATTTTGGGGGAGCAGATCATGAAGTTCGGGCAACGGAATATCCATGATACAGCCGCATTTCTTACAACGAAAATGCCCATGCGCTTCCATGATACTGTCGAACCGGGCATTTTTTTCATCAATATCAATCTGCGTGGCCGTTCCCTGTTGCACAAAAAGTTTCAGCGTATTATACACCGTCGTTTTCGAAAGAGTCGGAATGTGCGGCAGCAGCTCCGTATAAATCTCATCGACTGTCGGGTGCGTCTGATGCTTAAACAGAAATTCCATAATGGCTATGCGCTGAACAGAAGGCTTGATGCCATGTGCCAGCAGATATTGTTGCGTTGATCTCATGCTGCGCGGCTCATCTAAGTTTGTAATGGACACAAAGGTAGGCTAAAAAAACAACCCCGTCAAATATATCCGGATATTTTTGAATGAAAGCAAACAAAATCCGGGCAAACGCCATAAAATCGCGCCGCCCGGACTCCTCATGAAAGAAAATCAATCAAAGAAGTTTATCAATCTTCTCTGACAATGCGCCTTTCTGCGTAGCACCTACCTGTTTGTCGACCAGTTGCCCGTCCTTGAAGAGTAAAATCGTAGGAATGTTGCGGATTCCGTATTCCGAAACCACATCGTCATTCTCATCGACATTTACTTTTCCGATCGTCACACGGCCTTCGTATTCGGCAGCCAACTCATCGATGATGGGGCTCACCATCCGGCAGGGACCACACCACTCTGCCCAGAAATCCAATACCACAGGTTTCCCTGCATTCAATACTTCTTTGTAATTTGCGTCTGTTACTGTTAATGCCATAACTCAATTGTTTTTAATGGGTTGAAAAATTATTTGTTGATTGTAAAATCCAAATTGTCCGAATCGTTGATAAAATTCAGCAACTCTTGCGTCACGTTCAGTCTGATGTCGCGCGACGAGAAGTTTAACGCCACATGGTCGCTTCCGGTGACGTTGAAAAACAACTGCGTCTTGCCCGGATTGCTTTTCATCAGGGCGGACAGTTCACTGATCACCTCCTCGTTCAAATCACCGATCGGTATCGATATACTGATCGAATGAATCAACGAATCTTTCACGTCCTGCAAGAGTTGGATGGAGTTGATTTTAAAATCAAGCTCCGCTTCTTTCCAGCGGCGGGGCTGAACCGCAGCCTTTATATAAAGATAAAGTCCTTCCTTGCCGTACTTGCTGAAATTAATATAATTGTCGCCGAAAAGCGGCATCTCTCCGCTGCCCGACATATCTTCGATCTTGAGGATACCGTAAGGCTTCCCGTTCTTCGTGATTCCTTCACGATAGCCCGTCACGATGCCTCCGAGCAAAAGCTCCTTGTTCTGAAACTCTTCCCATTCGCGACTGTCCACATCTTTCATCGTCATGTTGCAGACATGATTCAGGATAATGCGGTATTCGTCGAGCGGATGCGCGGACAAGTAAATGCCGATAAGTTCTTTCTCCCGATTGAGCCGTTCCAGTATACTCCACGGCTCGCACTTCGGAATTTCGGGACGTGCAATCTGTATCGCATGATCATCCCCGAACAGCGAAGCGGACGACATTTGTTTATCCGTCTGGTATTTTGTTCCGTAGCGCATAATAACATCAATAAAAGTCTCACCCTTCTCGTTCGGCATTCCGAACGGTTCACGTGCCACGTTTAACGCGTCGAATGCTCCGGCCAGTGCAAGGCTCTCGAAAGCTTTCTTGTTGCATGCGCTCAGATTAACGCGTTCGACGAAGTCGTAAATATCCTTGTAAGGCCCACGTTTGTCACGCTCCTCGATAATGGCCTGCACCGCACTCTCTCCCACTCCTTTAACGGCCACCAGCCCGAATCGGATGTCTCCCTTCGCATTCACCCCGAACTTACGATGCGACTCGTTAATATCAGGCCCCAACACCTGAATCTTCATGGCCTTGCATTCGTCCATCGCCTTCGTAATTTCCTTGATGTTCGAGAGGTTCCGACTCAACACGGCGGCCATAAACTCCGACGGATAATGAGCTTTCAAATACGCCGTCTGGTAAGCCACCCACGAGTAGCACGTAGCATGACTTTTATTGAACGCGTACGAAGCGAACTTCTCCCAGTCGGCCCAAATCTTCTCAAGCGTTTTTATATGATGCCCGTTTTTTTGTCCGCCGTCAAAGAATTTACTCTTCAATTCGTTCATCTTGTCAATCTGCTTTTTCCCCATCGCCTTACGCAAGGTATCGCTTTGCCCGCGGGTAAAGCCGGCGAGCAACCTCGAAAGCAACATGACTTGCTCCTGATAAACGGTAATGCCGTAGGTGTTTTTCAGATAACGCTCCATTTCGGGAATGTCGTAAGTGATCTCTTCCCGACCATGCTTACGCGCGATAAACGCGGGAATATAATCCATGGGTCCGGGACGATAGAGGGCATTCATTGCGATCAGGTCTTCGAATTCGGTCGGCTGCAATTCCTTCAGATACTTTTGCATGCCGGCAGACTCGAACTGGAACGTCGCGACGGTCTTTCCCTGACAGAACAGTTCGTAAGTCAGCTTGTCGTCGATCGGAATTTTATCCATATCGATGGCCTTGCCGGTCGTCTGTTTGACGTTTTCGACCGCTTCTTTAATGATCGACAGGGTTTTCAGACCAAGAAAGTCCATCTTGATCAGCCCCGTTTCCTCAATAACCGAACCTTCATACTGCGTAACAAGCAAGGTTTCTTTCGTTTCCTTGTCTTCGGCCGTGGCAACAGGCACGATATCGGAAATATCCTGCTGTCCGATAATCACACCGCAGGCGTGAACGCCTGTATTCCGTACATTGCCTTCCAGTTTCTGAGCATATTTCAACGTATCGCGCAAGATCGGATTCATGCTGTTGGCCGCATCCTTCAACTCGGGTACGGCCTCAATGGCATTTTTCAGCGTAAGCTTCTTATCCGGGATCTTGTCGGGTACGAGTTTAGCCAGACGATTCGACTCCTTCAGGGGCAGTTGTTGAACTCGCGCCACATCTTTCAGCGCCAGTTTGGTCGCCATCGTACCGTAGGTGATAATATGCGCCACTCGCTGCTGACCATATTTTTCCGTCACCCATTTCAGGACTTCGCCCCGCCCGTCGTCATCAAAATCGATGTCGATATCGGGCATTGAGATACGATCGGGATTGAGGAAACGCTCGAACAGCAAATCGTATCGGATCGGATCAATATCGGTAATTCCCAAACAGTATGCGACGACCGACCCGGCAGCCGAACCGCGTCCCGGTCCGACGGATACGCCCATCTCACGGGCTGCCGTAATAAAGTCCTGCACAATCAGGAAATAGCCGGGGAATCCCATTCTTTTAATCGTTTGCAGCTCGAAGTCGATACGTTCTTTGGCCTCTTCCGGCAAATTTTCGCCGTAGCGATGCGGACTCATCGCCCGTTTAAGCGTCAGATGCTCGAGGTAGTCCGCTTCGAGCTTGATGCGAATCACCTTCTCATATCCGCCGAGACGGAGATAATTATCCGTTACTTTACCATCGGCATTCGTCTCGTTAAATTCGTCCATCAAGTCTTTGGCCGTATATTTCTCGCGATATTCCTCTTCCGTACCAAACGTAGGATCGATTTCGAAGAAAGGCATGAGCGCCGGCGAATCGATGGAATAGAGCTCCACCTTGTCAAGAATTTCGAGCGTATTGGTCAAGGCTTCGGGGACATCGGCAAAAATCGAGTTCATCTCGGCCGTGCTTTTCAGCCATTCTTGTTTAGAATAGCGCATTCGTGCTGGATCATCGATATCTTTACCGGTGCTGAGGCAGATCAGGCGATCGTGCGCTTCGGCATCGTCTTCGTTGACAAAATGTACATCATTCGTCGCAATGATTTTGACGCCGTGCTTACGTCCCAGCTCGATCAGCGCCTTATTGACTTCGACCTGCTTCGGAAAAGTCTTCTGGTCGGCATTCGCCGCATGCGTTTCGTGACGTTGCAGTTCCAAATAGTAATCGTCGCCGAAGAGATTTTTGAACCAAAGCACCGAGGCTTCGGCCTCTTCTTTCCGGTCTCGCATAATCAACTGCGGAATTTCACCTCCGAGGCATGCCGAACAGATGATCAACCCCTCATGGTACTTTTCAAGCAATTCCTTGTCGATGCGCGGGTTACGATAAAACCCTTCCGTCCACGAGAGCGAAACCATCTTAATCAAGTTCTTGTACCCTTTCAGATTTTTGGCCAGCACAATCAGATGCCACCCTCCGAGATCTTCTTTAGCTGTCTTGCTAAAGCGTCCGTTTCGTGCGCAATAGCACTCACAGCCTAAGATCGGTTTAAATATTTCTCTTTTTTTCGCATGTATCTTCTCCGAAAGTTTTTGCATACGATCGATTTCTTCGGCCGTTGGATTGTCTTTATCGTTTAATTCCCGAAGCTCGCTTTCGCAGTCTTTAATCGTAGCCAGATGTTTGCTGTTTTTCTTCTTAACCTTATTATAAAATTCCTTAATGCCAAACATGCTTCCATGATCGGTAAGCGCCATGCCCGGCATACCGTCGCTTTGCGCCTTCTCAATCAAGGCGTCGATAGAGGCCTGTCCGTCAAGCAGTGAATACTGCGAATGTACATGTAAATGGACAAACGGTACCATAAATTTTACCTTATATGCAATTGTGATGATGAAATTCGATTCAAAGATAAGAGATGTTTCGGAAGTCGGCAAGAAAATTCATCATTACTCGTTTTTTTTAGCAATAAATAGGTCGGGTCTCGAAAAAATCGTACTTTTGTTTGCAAATCAGATGAAAGAAGATGAAAAAAGGAGGATTTATACTGATGATGTGCCTGCTTTCGTGGGCGATGGAAGCCAAGATTACATGGGGTGCCCGAGCGGGTTTATCATACAGCTCATTGACGCAGATTGTCGATGACCAAGTCACGTATGGCGGCCGCCTGGGATTCAGTGTAGCCGGGTTGGCCGATATCCCGCTTTCGCGCAGATTTTCCATCTGTCCGGAACTCGCATTCGTCAATCAGGGCGGCTCATACTGCTATATCTTTTTGGTCAACGATAACAGAAAAGAAGGGCGACATACATGCAACTATTACTCGCTTCAGTTCCCCGTTAATTTAGTGTATAAGATCAATCTCAGCAACTGGCAGATGGGTATTCAGGCCGGCCCGTTCTTCTCCGTTTCCACACGAGAGCGGGAGCGCCATGAATGGAAAACCCGCGACTTCAGACCATTCGACATCGGCGCAGGAACAGGACTTTATGTCGAGCATCGATGCGTTTTCTTCTCGGTATATGCCCAAACGGGATTTATTAATAAACTACGGGAAAAGCAACCGTCTGAATCGCAGATTTATCAAAACGACGTGACTTTCTCGTTCGGCTACCGGTTTCGATAACTCCGATCTCGAAGCATCAAGGCAGAGCCCATCTGAAGATGATCGTACCGGACAGCATGATTACAATAAAAATACAATAACTTAAATAGACGAATCATGAAAAAGTTATCCTTCCTATCCGTGATGTTATTATGTTGGATGCAATTGACCCTAGCGCAAGACGCCGGTCGTTTTCCGTCTTTCGATCGTGTCGAAGATATATGCTATTGCGCCGTGCAGTTTCTACATCCTCGTCAGGTTGTTAAAAACAGCAATAATTACGAGATATTGTTGGCGCTGCGCCACCCAATGACACTTAAGCAGCTTGCTGCCACCGGCATCCCGCACAGGGAAAACCAAATCCTGCTCTTACAGTCGCAACGCCTGATCGAGCGCGATGGCAACACGTACCGGACAACAATCCCCATTCTCGACAGTTTACAAACAAGTGCCTTACGAACCGATTCATACAAGACCGGAAAAATACTTGTCCCCGAAATCGTTGACGACTGTCGCAAGCTGGTCGAGCACCTTTCGTCCGAAGGGATGCCCCATCATGCATTCAGCATCCTTTTCTCTTACGTCCTCGACGGAAAAATCTGGAAAGCGATGGAGAGAGAAAACATGGTGACCGGACGCAAGAAAGAGAGTCACGAATCGTGGGAGGGCAATTATTGGATACTGTACAACAAGCGTAAAACCCTGCAATGCGGAACAAATACAATGAATGCGCGCGGAAGGTATTCGCTCAAGATCAATTGGTCGGACGACCTGATTCGTTTGGCAAGCCCTCTTTTCAGCTCGAAAAACTTGAACGCTTTTTTGAAAGAAATCGATGCAAACGATAAGGTTTCCGAACCTTCCGCATTCTCATTTTTTACCGAAATCGGAATGATCCGTCCGGATGGTTCCATCAACATCCCGATTATTGAAGACTCCGATGCAAACCACATTCATGCGTTTGCCGAGACAATTAGCAACAAACTTACAGAAGCGCTCCAAACAAAGATCGATATCGAAGCTATCACACACAAATACGGCTTTTCCGATACGCATGAAGCAATGGTTATTTTCTACCACGAAGTCATGTGGGACATCCTTGGCGAGTTGGTGGAACGCGGTGTTGTACATCGACCGGCTGTCTTTGCTTCCCCTCAAACGGCTAAGCTGTCCGATGTGCGCGATCTATGCTTCCTACTCCGCGAAAATCACGAGTAGTACTTCGTCACAACAAAAAAATCACTACATTTGTCACGTAAGAGGATATAAAAACTGAAGATATAATGAAAAAGAAATTAACGATAGCACTCGTCGCACACGATAACCGTAAGGTCGACATGATCGACTGGGCCGTCTTCAACGCTGACTTTCTGGCTGTACATAACCTCGTTTGCACCGGTACGACCGGCACACTGATTCGCGACGCCTTCGAACAGCGGGGCATCGAATACAGCAATATCCGCTGCATGCACTCAGGCCCGATGGGGGGAGATACCGAAATTGCCGCCATGGTCGTGCGCAAGGAGATCAATTTGGCCGTATTCCTGATCGACGACCTCAACCCACAGCCGCATGAGGCCGATATCCAGATGCTCCTGCGCCAGTGCCGCGTTCACAACGTACCCATCGCGTGCAATCGTTACAGCGCCGACCTGATGATTACGAGCAGCCTTTGGGACGATGATACGTATGAGCCGATGGAACCGAAATATGCTCCGTTTAACCGTGAGAACTATCCGGTATAAAGCGGGATATCACTAAAAAGTCATTTGGATGAGTTCGTCGATAGCGGTCTTGTCATATCCCAACTCGAGCGCTTTCTTGAAATCGATCGCAGCCGATTCTTTCTCAAATTGCGCAAGCTTAATCTTGCCGCGCAAGACGTATAGATGTGCCGGCACGTCTTTCGCTTCGGCAAAGATTTTGTTCAAGTCGGCCATGGCGCGTGTGTTTTTTTTCATCAAAAAATAAACCTCGGCACGTTCCTCGTAATACCGCGGAGGCGTTCGCGATTTCTCGATCAGATAGCTGAGGATGGCTTCGCTGTCTTCGTAGTTTCCGCGCGCTTTATCAAGCACGGCAAACCCGAAACGTCCCAATTCCGACTCCTTATCGATAGACATGATCTTCTCGAAATCCTCGTCGGCCAGCATATACTCTTTCATCTCGACATATAACATTCCGCGCCGGTAATACGCATCAAGGTCGAGGGGGTCGACAAGCAGGAGCGCCTGATAATCATTCAAAGCCTTTTCCGTCTCGCCCATCTCGACATAAAGTTCCGCGCGGTTCGCAAGAATCAGTTTATTCGTCGGTTGCAGACTGAGCGCAGCACCATACGAAACAAGCGCCTCATCCGCTTTGCCTTGCTGTCGCTGGATTGTACCCAGATTCGAGAGTAGAGCGAAATTGTTTCTATTAGCCGGTTCAGCATGCATGGCCGCCTTCAGTGCCTCCTCGGCTGCAGGCAAATCACCTTTGTCCGCATATTCGTAGCTTTTGCGAATCATTTCTTCATACGTCTGCGCTTGCAACGCCCCCACCATGAGCAACAGCCCGAACACGAAATTCCATCTTTTTATTTTCATCTCCAATTCTTATACTTGAAATAATATCATTGCAACTCTTTGAGAAGCTCCGCCAACGCATCCCGCTTCTGTTGATTCGTACCGATCACCACTTTGCGGATAATACCTTGCTTGTCGACGATAACTGTTGTAGGGGTGACCTGAATACTGAACATCTTCCACAGTTCCTTGTCGGAAGCAATTTGTCTGAACAGAAATTGTTGCTTAGCCACAATCGGCTCAATCTCTTCACGGCTATTCCACGTCACGGCGAGAAAATGACTCTTCGGATAAAGCTTCGTCCAACCGCTTAATTCAGGCATCTCCCGTATACAGGAGCCACAACCCGTATACCAGAAATTCAGCACGAGAGGGCTACCCAGCAAGTCGTTCCTGTTCCATACCCGGCCTTCCGTATCAGTCACGCTGAAATCCGGCAGCGTATCACCTTCCGCCAACGAGATCGGTTCAGGCGCATGAAGCCGTATTCGCATCATCCGGCGAGGCTTTTCGGCTTCAGCCAAGAGCTCCTTAGCCCGCGGAACTTCATTTGCCGGCATGGCATAGGCCTTGTCGTCGGCCGATAATGCTCCGTCGAAGACAATCAGCGAGACCTTGTCCGACAGTTTCCCCATGTGTATATCTCTTCCGTCCAAGCTGGAAGGAAGCTCTGAAAAGAACAATCCTTCAATCAGATACTTCGCGGTTCGTACGGAAACGAAGCACTCCTTCATCTTTGCTGCCAATTGCAACTTTTCCTTAAACAAAGGCACTTCCTCCTCCGGCAAAGCTAAAGCAAGATCCGCCTTGTCAAACTCGCAATCCGCATTCAGCGAAAGCTCATAAAACACCCCGCCGGCGCTGTCTGTCATCCGGCTCATACCTCCAATACAAGGGAGTGATAAAGACGGTGGAACCTGCTTGTAAAAACGCCCATCAATAAGATATAACACTTTCAATTCCTGCGCTGAAAGTCCTATCCCCCAAACACTGCAAAGGAGCATCGTCGTAAAAATTCGTCTGAGTTTCATCGTTCATTCCATTTTGACATGACTAACCTGTATTTCCTGTTTTATGGTTACAAAGCTACAACAACGCGGCGTAATTTCGTGTTAAACGGCCGTTATAAATTATCAACCGAAAATCCTTGATTTTTTGTCGGAAGAGACGGCGGTATAAAAAAAATGCGTATCTTTGCGGCTCAATTTTTTACGAACAAAGTTTTATTTAATTATTCAAACATGGCAACGAGAATTAGATTGCAAAGATTCGGTCGTAAAAGCTACGCCTTTTATCAGATCGTTATTGCAGACAGCAGGGCTCCACGAGATGGAAAGTTTATTGAAAGGATCGGTTCTTATAACCCGAACACAAATCCTGCCACAATAGATTTGAATTTCGATAGAGCTTTGTATTGGTTACAGACAGGCGCGCAACCGACCGACACGGCGCGTATGATTCTTTCGCGCGAAGGCGTGTGCATGAAAAAGCACTTGCTGGACGGGGTAAAGAAAGGCGCATTCGACGAGGCAAAGGCTGAGGAGAAATTCCAGTCGTGGCTGACGGAGAAGAAACTCACTTTGCAGAAGGTGAAAGATACGGAACGCGAAAAGTCGAAAGCCGTAGTGAAAGCTCGTCTGGATGCGGAGAAAGAAGTGAACAAGGCAAAAGCGGAAATTGTAGCAAAGAAAAAGGCTGAGCTGGCTGCCGCCGAGGCAAAGGCTAAAGAAGAAGCTGCTGCGGAAGAAGCAAGTGCTGAAGAAGCCGTAGCTGCTGCACCGGCCGAAGAAGCTCCCGAAGCACCTCAGGCGGAAGAAGCACCGAAAGCCGAATAAATCCGTTTCGCGTAGAAAATAAGAAGGCGGTGTGTCAAAATGCACACCTCTTTTTTTATGCACAAAGCCCCGACTTTC
>NZ_JAUMYS010000076.1 GCF_030528505.1 Tannerella sp. | reverse complement strand
GAGTCGTGTCGCAAGTCACCTCGTTAGCCCCCGAACCGGCTGTAGCAGAAAGGTGCAACGTGACCTTTTTAGGCCCCGTAGAGTGCCAAACAACTTTGGGACTTGCCGCAACCGAAGTGGAAGGTGTTCCGCCCTCGAAGGTCCACCGATATTTTAGCATGCTGGCCAACGAAGGATTGGCAGTGATACCGAATTGTTGCGGCACGCTGATCTTGGCCGGTTTATTGGGCTTCCGCTTAATCGATGCGGAGAAAGCCAAATCAATGACCCAGCAGGTATCGGTCAATGTTTGAAATTCCTGATCCATTTCCAGGATATACATCCCCGGTGTGCGGGCTTTCAGTACACTCAGGTCGGCTCCTTGTCGAATACTGCTATCCGGCAAGGTCCATTTATAATTGGCCGCATATCCTCCCATCAGAGTGACAGGTCTGGGCTTAGCCGCACAACGATAAATTGTATCCGGATCGAACTTCCAATCACCGAATGCCGATAGATACCCGAAGGTAGCATAAACCTGATCCAAACTTCCTGAAAAATATCCTAATGAGAATACGGATTCGGAGTTGGAGATCGTGATCACTTGATTATCGGCTGCCACCGGGAGGGTGGCACGCAAATAGCTCCAGCCGGCAATACCCGGTACCCGACCGGTCTGTGCCGGTGTCGCACCTACAGTAGGGATTCCGCAGTGTTCCATCAAATTGTAGATATTGCCTCCATACATGATCTCGAAATACTTTTCGCACGTATCCCGAAATACCAGAAAAATGGCATTTCTCTCAGTTGGCCCGGGAGCCGGAAACTGATAAAAAGAGAGTTTACTTGCTGATACACTGTAGATACTGGGTAGTACGGCACCTCCGGGGTGATAGCTTTGCGCCGTAGTTTGAAGGCAATAAGAAGGCTTCGTCGTTTTAATACTTACGGCATAGGGAGCCGTGTGCAAATCTCCCATCGAATACGAGGTACCTTGTCCGGCATTCAGACCGGAAGCCAATGTTTGACTTGTGCCATCGGGTAAGTTGACTTTAACGTCTGTTCCGTCTTCCGTAGCCATAATATAAACACGATCATCCGAATAGCTTGGCCATCCGGTCGTAGCCCCTCCTTTATCCGAAAATGCTTTAACAATTGGGAAAAGCGTACCGACTTTATCTACCGGAATAATTTGATCGGCAATCATATCGTGGTTGGTTACCTCTTCGGTCGAAGATACGGCAACTGGTTTATCTGACTCTATTTTTGTTCCGGCGAGCGTATTGAATACGCCCGGTGTACCATGTCCTTTTTCCAAATATTTAATCACGTCGCCTTTGCGGGGTAGAGTTACCGTATACGTTCCCGCAGGAATATCTGCGGTTGCAGTGCCAGTGACTGTATTATATTCTTTTACACAGTCCCGCGTCAACGTAACGGTAACGGTTGTATTATCCTCTGTGGCAACGATGTCGATCTGATCGAAAGCATGGGGATAGCTGTTTCCTGTTCCCGGATCGCCATTGATATAAAAACCGTCGGTTGTTTGCGGAACAAAAAATTTCGTACCTAATGCAGCTTTGCCTTTCAGAGCAAAAATATCTTTTGTTGCATTGGCATCGAAAAAATAATAGGCGATCAATTGTTCTGTCGATTCGATGTGGATACCTCCGGCTACCACGTTTCCGGCATCGATCATCATATTCTCCACATTCGTTGCGGAGAAAGGCTGGTCGATGACACGACGCGCTCCTTCGCCGGGGCCAATGTTGATCGTTTCCGTAAGCCCCGATTTGTAATAGGTAATTGTAACCCTTGCCGAATTAACTTGAGAGGTATTTGTAAACACAAATCCTCCATTGTTCAACGTTGAAATCCCGGATTGTGGTGCTACAAACCAGAATTCGGTATCTTGTGCGCTAAGGCCGGTTAAGGCACATAGGCACATAAACAGAAATAAAAGTCTTTTTTTCTTCATAATGTTTTTTATTATTATACGATTCTCTAAAAGTATGTTGAATAGACATTGTTGCTGTTAATTGCCTGCAAAGTTAATTGTTTTAATAGTAGAATGCGGTTGTGTGTACTTATATTAACATAATGCGGATGCTGTACATTGGTGAGTTTTATTGGATATTGTATTGTTATTTGTTGTTTATGAGACATATGACATTCTTGCGTGTAGACTCTTGCCTGTCCTTGCCAATAAATAGCGACATCCTGATTATGAATATTTAACCCTTTCTCGGTGCTTTGGCTGGTTGTAAGCAATCCGTTCATCGGACGGATCTTATCACGTTCGAAGCTAAATCAAACCGCTTTCTTACTTCCGTGTGCGTGCTTTGCGGGCAGCATCCTTTTCTTTTTGTGCTGCCCTGCGTGCCGCTTCTTTTTCTTTCTGACGCTGACGGTTGGCTTTTTCCTTTGCTTTCCGCTCTTTTTCTTTCTGCTTCAGTCGTTCCTTCGCTTCCTTCGCTTTTTGGCGACGGAGAGCCTCACGCTCTTTCAGAAGTTGCTTTTTCTGCCTGGCTGCTTCTTTCCGCTTCTCTTCGAGCGCCTTTTCTTTTTCTTCCTGCTCGAGGCGTTCTTTTGCTTCAACTTGTGCACGACGCTTCTCCAAATATTCGAGGGTGATTTCTCTCGGCTTCACAAGAACGGAATCTTGCGCCGTCGCGGCCGTGTCTGGAGGAACGATACGTTCTTCTTCTGTGACAGCTTCCTCTTCTATTTTTTCTTCCTCTTGCTCCTTGACCTCCGGGATGTTTTCTTCCTGTCGCTCGGCCTCTTCCTTCGCTTCCCTGACAGGTTCCTGTTCTTCTTCGATGGAGGCCTCTTCCGATCGTTTGATCTCTTCTATGGTTTCTTTTTGCGGGATCGTCTCCTTTTCGGGCGCTTCGGGTATCTCGGTGACCATATCGGCCGCCTGTTCCACCGCGATATCTTCGCGTGCCGTCTCCTTCTCATCGGCCGCTACCTGCATCCGCCAGCGGGCTACGAGTTCAGGAGCCTGCGCTCCGTAATTCTCGGCAAAGAATGTCATGTATTCTTCGAGGGTCTTGCCGTGCAGGAGCGTCTCGTAATTTTCGTCGGAGAAGGGGAAGAACGACACGGCACGGTCGATGGCCGAGGCATATCCGTCCGGCGCGTAGATCATCGTGTAATACTCGAGCGTCTCCTCCAGACTGTTGAATCCGCTTACGATCAACATGCTGAACGATCCGGCCTCTTCCATGCTCAAGTCGAAGCTCTTGACCTCGAAGTGGGCGAAATTGTACGCCGCTACCGCGTAGAGCAACTGGTTGCGGTCCACGGCGCCGGTCGGATAGAGTAAGACCATACGGTGTGGCGACTGCGGGTTGTCGACGAACTGCCGAGCCGAGTCGGCGGCCGACAGCTGTCCGTACTCGTCGAGTCCGAAGCGCAGGTTCCACTTCATGCCCGTCATATTGCCTTGCACCAGTTTGCGGCCGCGCAGAATGCCTTTGAGCATCTCGTTGGCCAGCTCCGTCACATCGGCTGACGGATATTTCTCGACCAGTTTCTGCAAAGCGTCTTTGAAGCCGGCGGCATCGCCGGACTGTACGTACGTGAGCGCCTCGATAAACATGAATTTGGGCATCAGCGTGGCCAGCGGATACGTCTTGCCGAAATGGCGGTAGCTGCGTCGTACGAACGAGGTGTCGTTCGCCAAGTAGCGATTATACGTCGTTTCGTAGAGCGAATCCTGTACCCGGTCCATCATACGGATGTTGTATTCGTAATTCGGGTCGGCCACGGCTTTGGCATAATCGCTTTCGGGGAATACCTGCATCAATCTGTTCTTGTATTCCGTTTCTAACGGTTTGTCTTTGTATCGAAGCCCCATCAGATACGACTGGAAGTAATAATCCATCCGATATTTGTTTTCCGGGAAACGATGCTCCAGTTCCCTGAATGTCTCGACCGAAAGCTGTTTGTTTTCTAACTTGTCCTTGTAGATCATGCCCATGTTGAACAGCCCGTCGGCAATGATAATGTTCGAGGCCTCCACATCTTCTTCCGAGAAGGGGATTTGTTGCAGATAATATTCGCGCGACTTCGGGTCGGACGAAAGAGAATCCATTACCAGTTGCATCGAATCCGCGGGCGCCTCGATCGGGTTGCCTTCTTCATCGAACTCCATCCGGCTCTCTTCGCCTACGTGCTGGTTCTCGAGCGGAGAGGCCATACTCATTGCCTTGTCACGCCGACGCCAGTCGTCCTGATTGACGCGTTTGCCCCATTTGTTCTGGAACTGTGTCTTGCCCTGCGCCACGGTCTGGTCGTTGTAGAAGTAGAACGAGCTACCTCCCGAATTGACCGAGAGCGACTGAAGATTGGCTTGCATGTTCGGACGTTGACCGAAGCCGCTGCCTCTTCCTTCCTGCTCGGCCAGATAGCGTTCCCGTTCCGCATCTTCGGCTTCTTTTTTCTCTTTTTCCTTTACTTCCTCGATGATTTTGTCGATCACCGCCAGCCGTTCTGCTTCCGGCAGCTTGGCCAGCGCCTGCAAACTGTCTTGCAGATGCACGGCCTCGACATGTACGACCAGTTCGTCGAGTACGGCCGACAGCAGTGCCACACGCTCGTAATCCTTATATTCTTTCCGGATGCCGCTCAGCGCTCCGCTGAAACAGGGTTGCGCCTTTACGTACTCCTTTTGCGCGAAATAGATATCGCCCAGTTTGATCTGGCAGATGGCGAGATCAAGGCCACCCAGCGTACTCTTTTCGATGCCGAGGGCATAGTTCGTGATCGCGTTGGCCGTATCGCCGCGGCTCATATACGCATTCCCGATAGCCGTATAGACCTGATCGAGAAAGTCCTTATTTTTGTCGCTCTTGGCCATGCGATGCAGCATCTTCAGCACTTGCGGGTAACGGCTGGGCGGAAGAACTTCGGCCTGCCGGATACGCGCTGCGAACTCCATCTCGTACGGAGGATTCGAGGAAGCCACCTTGCCGAAGGTCTGATAGGCTGCTTCGTGTTGTCCCAATTCCGTCTGTAACTGTCCCAACAGGTAGCGCATGCGGGTACGTTGGCGGCGATTCTTTTCCTGCCCGATCACTTTCTGCAATTCCGGAACGGCTTCTTCAAACCGTCCGCTTTTCACGAGGTAATCGGCATAAACGCGGTCATATTCTTTTTGGTTCGATGCCGGGAAGCCGTTTTCTTTCAGGCGTGCCAGCGCCGTTTCCGTTTCGTAGAGCCAACCCAGTTCGGCATAGCATCGTGCCTGCCAGATCCGCGCCGCAGCGACCATCTCCTTGTCTGTGGCATAGTGACGGGCGATGTACGAAAATGTAGCCGAGGCCTGCAAAAAGTCGGCATTGTAGAACTGACCCTGTGCGATAAGCATCCAGCAATGTTTCAGGAACGGATTGTATTCTTCTTTGTTTTGTAACGCCACTTGTTTCGGGTCGTTACGCCATCCTTCCTTGCGTGTCGGCTTTTTTCGGATAGAATGTTGTTTAATCGCCTTATTTCCTTTCTCAATCGCACGGTCGAACGGGCCGCCCGTCTCGTTCTTGTCCTTCGGTTTGGCGCTGATCGGATAGAGGAAGATGCGTTCGGTATAATTCTCCTTGTAGTTGTTGTGCATGTCGGCCAACTGCTCGTCGAACGAAGTCTTACCGTTGAAATACGTGTTATATCGGGCGGTAAAAGCATGCCACCGGCGACTGGCCGCCGTATTCTTCTTCGTACTGCACGCTCCCAGCAAGAGCAATGCTGTCCCCACCCATAATAAGTAAATTTTGTACTGTCTTCTCACGTTTTCTGTCACTGTCTATCCTATCTATAAAATAACTGATTTCTTTTCGGTTTATTGTTCCGTTATGCATAAACCTCTAAAAAACATGTGAGCCGTCGTCAGGATGACTGCTGTATCGAGTATCGTCTCATGGTTCGTTTAGATCCGGCTTGCTTTCGGATAAAAGAAAGAGGGCGGGACAAGAATGCCTGATTTTGAGCTATTACAGTTTTACGATTCCTTCCCGGATCGCGTATTTGATCAGATCGACACTGCGTGTGAAGCCCAGTTTGTTCAGAATCGTACTTTTGTGCGTATCGACGGTACGCGGACTGACCTTCATTTCAGCTGCAATCTCTTTGATCGAAAGCCCGTCGCCCAGCAGGGTGAGTACCATGATTTCTTTTTCCGAGAGCGGAGTATTAAATACTCTGGTTTCCTGATTTTTACGACAAAAAAATCTTTTTTTCTGTTTCGGCTGTTCCGGCATGTAACGTTGCCGCAGATAGATATCGTACATCATTTTCGAGACGCTGTGACCATAGTACGGATTGCCCTGGTAGACCGTCCCGATGGCTCTCAACAGATCTTCTTGTCGTCCCAGCTTACTCATATATCCGTCTACGCCGATATCCAACAGTTCGGTGATCAGTTCTTCCGACACTTCGGACGAAAGGATGATGATTTTGACGGCAGGGTAATTTTTTTTCAGGCGTCGTGCAATTTCGACTCCGGAGATGTCAGGCAGCATAATATCCAGCAGCACAATATCCGGAGGTGTTTCTTTTTCGAGTAAGGCAAAAAACGCTGCGCCCGATTCCGCTTCATATGCCACATGCAGTGTAAGCGTATCGCTTTCGCGAAGTGTGGTGCGTATTCCCAGACGAAAAAGTTCGTGATCATCTACCAATGCAATACGTAAGGCGTCCATATCTTTTCTGTATAAGTAAAGGGGTGTTTTATTTTCAGCAATTTACTTTATTCAGTTCGAAACTCATGCAGGTTCCTTCGCCGTTGCGACTTTCGATTACGAGGCTGCTACCGTTGCGGCGGAGGAAGTCTTTACAGATAATCAGTCCCAGTCCGCTGCCTCTTTCACCCTGTGTACCGGCCGACGAGCCGCCGGATACTACCCCTCCGCGTATGGCTTCGACTTGTGTTTCCGTCAGGCCTGTGCCCGAATCTTTTACGCTGATGCGGACGGATGCCGGCCGGTCGACGGCCGAGAGATGTATTTCGCTGTCGGGGTGTGAGAACTTGACGGCGTTGTTGATCAGATTACGCAGCACGGTCGCGATCATTTCCCGGTCGCCCATGACGTAGCAACGTTCGGGCATCTCGGTCGTGATGCGTATGTGTTTGTTTTCGGACGAGATACCGTAGAGATCGGCTGTTTCGGCGATCGTTCGCGTGATATCGAAAGGGATAGGAGCGTATTTTGCCCTTCCCGTCTGTACCTGTGCCCAGCTGAGCAGGTTTTGTAAGAGTCCCATCTGCGACTCGGACGCCATCCGGAAACGTTCCAGATAATCCAGCAAGTTGTCCGTTTCGTAGGCGTCATAGTTGGCGATCAGGGTGTCGAGCGTTGTTTTCTGTGCGATGACCGGCGCTTTGAGGTCGTGCGAGATGATGGAGAAGAGTTTATCTTTCGTCGCGTTGGCTTCGGCCAGCTGCCGGTTTCGCTTGCGTCGCTGTCGCAGCAGCAGGTAGAGCATGCCACAGAGCAGCAGGGCGAATACGGTCGAAAGAGCAAACAGCATGCGGTGCAGCTTCGTCCGCTCAATTTCGGACTGCTGTTTCTGTATGTGAAGTTCTTTCTCAGCCGTTTCGTATTGCACACTGAAATTATTCATTTGTCTTTCCGACTCTTCTCTGAATATTTTTCGTTGCAGGTCATAACTTTTCTTTTTGTAATTAAGCGCCTCACGAGGTAAATCCGACTCCAACAGTTCAGCCAGTTCATCGTATGCTTTAAGTAATTGGATTGAATTTTGCGTTTGCTCTGCCATTGCAGCCGCTTTCAGCAAACTGGTTTGCGCTTCGTGAAAAGCCCGTTTCTGTCGGAGTACCCGTCCGAGCAGATTGTAACTGATGGTGAGTGAAACTTGTTCGTTATGTTTTTGCAATAATCCGATAGCTTTCCGGATATATGTTTCGGCCTGATCTATTTTATTCCACCCCTCATATGCCGCCGCAATCTGCGACAGACGTTTGGCCGCTTGCAGCTCACGCTCACCCTCAATATCGAGACGATATGCCTTTTCCCCCATCTCGACGGCTTTTTCGTACTGTCCAAGAGCCGTATAAATCTCCGAAGCAATACCGAAACGTGTAGCCAACTTACGCGGACGATCCAATTGTTGTTCTATTTCGATGGCGCGCAAGATATACTTTTCGGCCATTTCGGGTTGTCTGTTTCCCAGATAGAGCGTGGCTAAGTTATTGAGCGATGAACTGAGTCGATCATCGTCGCCGGTTTGGAGGTCATACTCGTAATTTTTACGCCCGTAGTTCAGGGCTTCTCCCATATTACCAATACGATGATAAGCGATGCAGAGTACGGAATAGCATGTAGCGGCATCTTCGTTCATCTGCCTCTGTTCAAAGATATGCGCGGCTTTTGTAGCAGCCGATATGGATTGAGCGAACTCACCGCAGTCATAGTAATACTCACTCATGGCTTCCATCATATAAGCATCGGCCACCGATCGTTCCATTTTACCGGAGAGTTGCATCAGCGTATCGATGTGTTCCCTACGGTACAGCTCTTCGTACAGGCGGTTAGCTATCGCTATACGAGCAGATGATGTAGTACGGTTGTATTCGGCATACAAAGAATCGATATGATTCATTCCCCAAACACGATCGATGTAGAAGAACAACAAAAGTATGACGCAAAAGATTGTTTTCATAGTAGATGCGTTTATGTGCTCACAAAGATAACGTAAATTTCGAAGATTCATACCTGCGGGAAAAGAATACAACAATTCTGCGTTTTTCAGCAATTTACTTTATTCAGTTCGAAACTCATGCAGGTTCCTTCGCCGTTGCGACTTTCGATTACGAGGCTGCTACCGTTGCGGCGGAGGAAGTCTTTACAGATAATCAGTCCCAGTCCGCTGCCTCTTTCACCCTGTGTACCGGCCGACGAGCCGCCGGATACTACCCCTCCGCGTATGGCTTCGACTTGTGTTTCCGTCAGGCCTGTGCCCGAATCTTTTACGCTGATGCGGACGGATGCCGGCCGGTCGACGGCCGAGAGATGTATTTCGCTGTCGGGGTGTGAGAACTTGACGGCGTTGTTGATCAGATTACGCAGCACGGTCGCGATCATTTCCCGGTCGCCCATGACGTAGCAACGTTCGGGCATCTCGGTCGTGATGCGTATGTGTTTGTTTTCGGACGAGATACCGTAGAGATCGGCTGTTTCGGCGATCGTTCGCGTGATATCGAAAGGGATAGGAGCGTATTTTGCCCTTCCCGTCTGTACCTGTGCCCAGCTGAGCAGGTTTTGTAAGAGTCCCATCTGCGACTCGGACGCCATCCGGAAACGTTCCAGATAATCCAGCAAGTTGTCCGTTTCGTAGGCGTCATAGTTGGCGATCAGGGTGTCGAGCGTTGTTTTCTGTGCGATGACCGGCGCTTTGAGGTCGTGCGAGATGATGGAGAAGAGTTTATCTTTCGTCGCGTTGGCTTCGGCCAGCTGCCGGTTTCGCTTGCGTCGCTGTCGCAGCAGCAGGTAGAGCATGCCGCAGAGCAGCAGGGCAAATACGGTCGAAAGAGCAAACAGCATGCGGTGCAGCTTCGTCCGTTCGATTTCGGACTGTTGTTTCTGTATGTGAAGTTCTTTCTCGGCCGTTTCGTATTGTATCTTCAGGTTGTTCATCTGTTGGGTCGTTTCCATGCGGTAGAGCGAATCGCTGAGTGCGAAGTTCCTTTCCATATAGCGGAGCGCCAGCGCCGGGTTCGTTTCTTTGTAGATCGTATACAAGCCTTCCTGACAGCTTCTTTCGATATCTATGGCCCCTGTTTCGCGGGCTATTTTTTCGGCTTCTTTATAATAGGCGGCAGCCTCTTCCGGTCGTGATGTAAGTTGTTTCAACCATCCTAACTGTCCGTAGGCGATGGCCAGCGTGACCTTATCCCGTGCTGTTTCCCGAAGGGTTTCGATCGCCTGACGGTAATAGCTTTCGGCCTCCTTCCATTTGCTCATTTGCAGATAAGTATTCCCGATACTCAATTGCCGGATCGGTATCTTGTCCGTCCATCCGTTTTTCGTGTCGAGGGCCAACGCTTCTTCGAGCAGCGGCAGCGCCTTTTCGGGTTGCTGCATCTCGGTATGCAGGCCTCCCAAATTACCCAGACGGGCGGACAGCGCCGACTCGTCTTTCTGCGCGCGCGCTATATCTACCGCCCTTATATATAAGGTAAGGGCCAATGAATCGTTTCGCATATGATGGCAGAGGTTGGCCATGCTGTTACAGGCTCGTCCCAACATAGCCGGGTCGTTTCGCTGTTCGGCGATCGTCAGTAAAGTCTGCATGTGTTCGAAGGCTTGATCGTATATGCCCAGACGGGTGTACGACGCGCCGATAACGTGCAGCACATCCGTCAGCGTAACCGTATCCCGTAGCGCTTTCGCCCATCGGTAACATTGTTTCATGCAGTCGATGCTTGGCTTGAAGGCCGAATGTTCATAGAAATACGTGCCTGCTTCGAGGTAGACGAGCATCCGGAGACTGTCTTCCGGGGTATGCGCGGTAAACGGATGCTTCCACTCCGACGATCGCTGCGCATAGAGGAACGTCATCAGCCGGTTGGCCGCATGTAATCGTTTGGAAGGTGACGGCTCCTGTTCGAAGAGAGTAAGCAACGAATCGGCCGTTTGCTGCGAGGCTGCCGGAAGAGCTTGCAAGAGACAGAACAATATCATGTATCGCAAATGTTTCATCATCGTTATGCTTTGTTTTTTAATTCCCTTTGTGTCCGATTTTTCTGTTGATCATCGACCCCGCAAAGGTATGACTTAAAATATCTCGTGTCAATGAGTAAATTACTCAATTTTCAGTTTGGAAGAGTTTTTTCTGTTTAACATTCCGCCATCAGCACTCTCCGTTCAGTCGTTACGTAGGGACAAACCTGCAGCGCATCGTGCGGCGAATTGCGTCTCTACGATGCAAACCATAGTCATTTCACCTCGGCACAAAGAAGGGCAAATACGTGGTTTCTCCCTTATATTCATAAAACAATCAAACGAAAACAATCAACCGCCCGCAAGGCATCGTCATTCGTAATTGTTCATTCAGGCCGCGGTGCGATGTCCAAAAAAAATCGTACCTTTGTCGGCTGAATGATAGAGACAAAAAACAAACCAAATTCAAAAAATCAATGAGTAAAAAAGCGATATTAATCATTTGTGACGGCTGGGGAATCGGCGACAAGAAGAAAGACGACGTGATTTCGTGCACGCCCACGCCTTATTGGGACTATCTGTTGGAAACGTATCCGAACTCGCAGCTTCAGGCTTCGGGCGAAAATGTGGGACTGCCCGACGGCCAGATGGGTAACTCCGAGGTCGGACACCTCAATATCGGCGCCGGCCGCGTAGTTTATCAAGACCTCGTGAAGATCAACAAGGCTTGCCGCGACAACAGCATTCTGGAAAATCCGGCCATCGTCCGCGCCTACGAATATGCCCGTACGACAGGTAAAAATCTTCATCTGCTCGGACTGACATCGGACGGAGGCGTACACAGCTCGCTCGACCATCTGTATAAGCTGATCGACATCGCTCATACGTACGGAATCCAAAACACATTCGTGCACTGCTTTATGGACGGACGCGACACCGACCCGAAAAGCGGCAAAGGATTTATCGAACAACTGACGAAACACTGCGCGGAAAAGACGGGTACGGTGGCCAGCATCATCGGACGGTATTACGCGATGGATCGTGATAAGCGTTGGGATCGCGTCAAAATGGCCTACGACTTGCTGGTGGAAGGCAAAGGTAAACCGGTGACGGATATGGTGCAGGCCGTACAGGACTGCTACGACTCGGATTCGGAAGCGCGTAAAAACACGGACGAATTTATGGAACCGCTCGTCAATACGACTGTCGACGGACGCATCAAACCGGGCGACGTGGTGATCTTCTTCAACTTCCGCAACGACCGTGCCAAAGAACTGACCATCGTACTGACGCAACAGGATATGCCCGAAGAAGGCATGAAAACGATTCCTAACCTGCAATATTTCTGCATGACCCCGTACGATGCGACGTTTAAAAACATGCACGTGCTTTTCGACAAGGATAATGTGGAAAATACGATGGGAGAATACGTGTCGTCCAAGTCGCTGAAACAATTGCACATGGCCGAAACGGAGAAATACGCGCATGTAACGTTCTTCTTCAACGGAGGCCGTGAGAAGCCGTTCGAAGGCGAAGACCGTATCCTCGTGCCGTCGCCCAAAGTGGCTACTTACGACCTGAAACCGGAGATGAGCGCCTACGAAATCAAAGACAAGCTCGTAGAAGCGATCCGCACGAACCAATACGATTTCATCGTCTGCAACTACGCCAATGGCGATATGGTGGGACATACGGGCGTGTACGAAGCCATTGAGAAAGCGGTCGTAGCCGTCGACGCCTGTCTGAAAGAAACAGTCGAAGCGGCCAAAGAAGCCGGTTACGAAGTGATTGTGATTGCCGACCACGGAAATGCCGATCACGCGCTCAACGAAGACGGCACACCGAATACGGCGCACTCGCTCAACCCGGTACCGTTCGTCTATGTGACCGAGAACAAGGCGGCCAAGGTCGCTGACGGTATTCTGGCCGACGTGGCTCCGTCGCTGCTTCATATCATGGGGCTGGAACAGCCGAAAGAGATGACGGGCAAGAACCTGATTCAGGATTAAGACAGTCTCAGTAAACGCATTTCAACGTAAAAACAGAAAAGGGTGTGTGTCATCGGGCCGGCCGGAAGATCGGCCTGTGAACACACTTTTTATCCATTATCCGATGATACAAATCGACGATACATTAGTCAGCTTCGACTTGATTGAACGCTCATTCTTCTGCGACCTTGCCAAATGCAAAGGCGAATGCTGCGTCGAAGGCGACGCAGGCGCACCGCTCGAAAAGGAAGAGTTCGACATCCTCCGCCGGATTCTGCCCGAAGTATGGGATGACCTCTCTCCGAAAGCGCAGGAGGTCATCAACCGTCAGGGAGTCGCGTGTATCGACGCGGACAGCGACATGGTCACGTCGATCGTCGACGGCAAGGATTGCGTCTTCACGTATTACGACGCCGACGGCACGTGCAAATGCGCCATCGAAAAAGCGTATCGCGAAGGACGTATCGACTTCATGAAGCCGATTTCCTGCCACCTCTACCCCGTACGTATCACACAACACAAACATTTCCGCGCCGTCAACTACCACCGCTGGAAAATCTGTCGTGCGGCCGAAGTGCTGGGCGAACACAAGCGCATGCCTGTCTATCGTTTCCTCCGTGAACCGCTGATCCGCTGTTTCGGAAACGAATGGTACGAAGCCCTCGACGCCTGCGCCAAAGAACTGGAGAAGAGTTGAGGTGTTTATAGCCCTTCGGGCGTTGAGGTGTTGAGGTGTTTATCCGAACGCAAACGACGCGAATGATCGTAAAGTGAAAAACGAAAAGTGAAAAATGGAGACCTTGCGGGCGGTGATTTGTTGAATTGTTTAGTTGTTTATCCGAACGCAAATGACGCAAATAACCGCGAATCAACGCAAATTAAACTTGTGAAACTTGTCATAAACTTGCGAAACTTGTGGTTAAATCTGAATGCTGAAGCTGATGGCTGACCGCTGAATAACAATTAACCATTGACAATTAATTTACGCCCGAAGGGCTATAAACAACTCAACAACTCAACACCCGAAAGACTGACCGCTGACTGCTGAATGACCATTAACAATTGAC
>NZ_JAUMYS010000075.1 GCF_030528505.1 Tannerella sp. | reverse complement strand
TCGTTCTGACATTAATTATACGCTTCGGACACGTTATGATTATTCTTCAAATTTCCCGATGATTCCTTCTCCTTTATAATAGGCCACTAATCTGCTTTTAAGAAGATAGGACAATCGCTTCTGCAAGAGATTCGCACGTGCCTCGATTAGTGTGTTCGCTGCCGTTTGCAGATCGAGCGGACTCATTAAGCCTTCTTCGTATTTGCGCAAGGTGAGATGATAGGAGATTTCGTCTGCTTCTACTTTCTTTTCCATCTGCACGGTTTCTTTTGCGAATCCATCGCGATCTAAAACGGCTTGTTCGACGGCTGTCTGCAACTGTCGCATGATTTCTTCGCGCTGTTCGTTGGCCATGCGCATGTTGTTGCGCGCGCGACGTGC
Organism: Tannerella sp.; assembly: GCF_030528505.1. Taxonomy (GTDB): domain Bacteria; phylum Bacteroidota; class Bacteroidia; order Bacteroidales; family Tannerellaceae; genus Tannerella. The sequence goes on along the minus strand of NZ_JAUMYS010000075.1, from coordinate 13,399 downwards.
CTCGCTATACCGTCCGAGTCCGTCGAACAAGGGGATACGAAGCACCATGGCAAGGTATTCGCCGCGGTTATTGTCGAAAAACTGCTTGCCGAACGAAACGGTTTCTCCGCTCGACAAATTCTTGAAATAGTTAGTCGATACGCCGGCTTCGAACGATAGTCTGGGAAACATGGCTCCCTTTGCCATGCGATATTCGTAGCGGGCGGCTTTGGATTGGTACTCGGCCGAGAGCGCCACGGGGTTATGCGTACTAGCGTAGGCGTAAATATCGCTGACGGATTCGGGAGAAGAGAGCGTTGCGGACACGTAAACGGCGGTATCGATACGTAACGAGTCGGCACCGCAGTAATTCATGTTTTCGCGGAGTTTCAAAAAGGCGGAGGCATAGAGGTTTTGTTGACGGGTCAGGTTATAATCGTCGGCCGCCACTTGAGCCTCGAATTGCGCCACATCGGCCTTACCCTTCATACCCAACTCTTCCATCCGACGCGTCTTGTGAAGGGTGCGCCGGCTCTCATTCAACTTGTCGGCAGCGAGTTTCACCGTGCCTCGGTAGTAGACGGTGTTGATAAACGCCTCCATCACGGCCAGCGCCACATCGTCTTTGGCGCGTTGCTCTTCCTGCATTCCGTACAAACGGCGGATACGCGTCATCTTCTGATTGTTGATTAGCTGTCCGCCGTCAAACAGAGGCAGCGAAGCACTGATTCCGTAGGAATTATTAAACGTGGAGATGTTGTTATACGTATTCGTTTTCGGGTCGATGGATCGGCCGAAGCTGAACTGCCCGCCTACACTCGCACCGATCGAAGGAAAGAAGCTGGCCACCGCCGAACGGTGCGCCACCTTGTACGAGTCGTTCAAATGCTGCTTCTGCTTCACCTTCGGACTATTTTCCACCGCATAACGCATGCAGTCATCCATCGTCCAGTATCGCTCTTGGGCCATCGCCCCCGACGTAATCGCGATCCCTAAAAACATATTCCAAAAAATCTTCTTCATCATTTCAATATTAATTCACGCTAAATACTATGCCAAAACCATGCCAAAACAAACAAAGAACTACAATTCAATTATTTATAAATTTATCAAGAAACTTCCTGTGTCCAAAAATTAGACACTGTCCAATCACATCGCTTTTTTTCTTAATTTTGTCCACGTATTGGACAAGCATACGCCTATACATTATATAATATATATGATATCAATCCCCGTCCGGACTGAAACAAAAGAAGAAAACGCATGAACAAGACGAAACGACAAGGAACCATTCTCGTAGTCGACGACAACAAAGGCATCCTTGCGGCCGTGGAATTGCTGCTACGACCACAGTTTGCCCAAGTCATCACGACCTCCGTGCCCGACCGCATCCGAACGATCCTGCACGACGAGCCGGTCGATGTGGTATTGCTCGACATGAACTTCAGCGCAGGTATCAACAGCGGGAATGAAGGCCTTTTCTGGCTCTCCGAAATCAAGAAGATCGACACCTCGATACAAGTGGTACTCTTCACGGCATACGCCGATATCGAACTGGCTGTACGAGGCATCAAAGAAGGTGCTTCGGACTTTGTCGTCAAACCTTGGGACAACGACAAACTGACCGAAGCTCTGCAAACGGCTCTCCGAGCCCGTACACAGCAAAGTAAACGGCATGCCAGCCCCGCTACGCCCGAGAAAAGCCGTATGTTCTGGGGTGACTGCGAAGCGATGCAGCAACTGCGCATGCTCGTCGAGAAAGTGGCGTGTACCGATGCCAATATCCTGATCACCGGCGAGAACGGGACAGGAAAAGAAATGATTGCGCGCGAGATTCACCGGCTGTCGGCCCGTCATCGTCACCCGATGGTGGCCGTCGATATGGGTGCCGTTACCGAAACCCTCTTCGAGAGCGAGCTTTTCGGCCACGTCAAAGGCGCATTCACCGGCGCGCACTCCGACCGTCCCGGGAAGTTCGAAGCAGCCGATAACGGTACGCTCTTCCTCGACGAGATCGGCAACCTTTCCTATCATTTGCAGGCTAAGCTGCTCACCGCTCTGCAACAGCGCAGCATCGTACGCGTGGGGAGCAACACCCCCATACCGGTCAATATCCGTCTCCTTTGCGCCACGAACCGAGACCTCGACGCCATGGTCAGAAAAGAACTTTTTCGGGAAGACCTGCTCTATCGCATCAACACCATTCACCTGCATATCCCGCCGCTGCGCGAACGGGTAGACGACATCGTACCGCTGGCACATATCCTACTCAACAAACAGGTACAGTCGTATGGCAAGCCTGAACTGATCCTCACGCCCGCAGCCTGCGACAAACTGAAAGCACAACCTTGGTACGGCAATATCCGCGAACTTGAACATGCCATCGAGAAAGCCGTTATCATCAGCGACGGGAAAACGCTCGACACGGACGACTTCGACTTCCCGTCCGTCTCTCCTTCCGAATCCCCTCTGAATGACGCTACCACTCTCGAAGAGATGGAATGCCGCATGATCCGCCGCACCATAGACAAACACCAAGGCAATCTCTCGCTCGTAGCTTCCGAACTCGGCATCTCGCGACAGACGCTCTACAATAAAATCAAACGCTACGGACTCTAATCCCGATGGACAAGCGATTGTATAACAGTCTGACGTTTCGCCTGATCGTACTTGCGACACTCGTTGCCGTAACCACGGTATTCGTGGTACAGCAGCGTTGGATCGTAGCAACCGTAAGCCTGCTGTTCGTCGCTTTCGCCTTCGGATGGGTCGTACAACTCTATCGTCGCAACCTCCGCAAGGTGTCCTTCATGTTCGACGCCGTCGATAACAACGATTACGCTTTTCATTACGCAACGACGCGGCACGCTGCCGAAGAACGAATCATCAACGAATCGCTGAACCGCATCCTCCAGATTCTCTTGCAGGCAAAAGCTGACGCGAAAGAACGGGAGAAATATTATGAAATGATTATCAACTCGGTCAACACGGGTATCATCGTCATCGATGAGAAAGGATTCGTGCTTCAACAAAACAGCGAGTCGCTCCGACTGCTCGGTTTGCCCGTATTTACGCACATCAGACAGCTCGAACGTATCGATAACAAGCTTGCCGAACGTTTTACCGACCTTCAGCCCGGTGAGAAATATCACCTCTCGTTCAGTAACGAACGCGGAGTGGTCAACCTCTCCCTCCGTGTGTCCGAAACCGTTTTGAAAGGGAAATGCGTGAAACTTATCGCCATGAACGACATCAACAGCGAAATGGAAGATAAGGAAGTCGATACATGGATCCGTCTGACGCGCGTATTAACACACGAAATCATGAACTCCGTCACCCCCATGACCTCGATCAGCAGCACGCTCCTCTCACGGCATGACGAAATGAAGGAGGAGCTCCGCAACGGCCTCGAACTGATCAGCGAAACCGGCAAAGGACTGATCTCCTTCGTCGAGTCGTATCGCCGATTCACCCATATCCCGACTCCGCAACCGACCCTCTTCTACGTCGGCAAGTTTATTGAACGGATGACACAGCTGGCCGGTCACCATCACAACGCTTCCCATATCACGATACAGACCGATGTCCGTCCGGACGACCTGATCCTGTATGCCGACGAAAACCTGATCGGACAAGTCGTGTTGAACCTGCTGAAAAACGCGATACAGGCCATCGGTCCCGACCATCCCGACGGACAGATCACGGTGCAGGCTTCGTGCAACCGCAATGAATCTATCGTAATCGAGATCAGCAACAACGGACCCACTATCCCACCCGAAGAGGCCGAACATATTTTCACGCCTTTCTTTACGACTAAAGAGGGAGGCAGTGGTATCGGCCTGTCCGTCGCGCGCCAAATCATGCGTCTTTCGGGAGGTTCCATCTCGCTGAAATCGAACGCTCCCAATCACCGGACCACCTTCGTCCTGTTGTTTCCATAAGCGTCATTCCGTCTTTTAATGTATCTTTGCTCCCATCAAAACAACTCGTTATGAATTATTTTACAGACTACGCATCGCCGGTCGGCACGTTACGTATCGTTGAAAACGGTCGAGGTATTACAGCTATCAAGTACCTTAAAAACTTTCGTGTTTTGCCTGCCGATGCATGCGAGAAAGAAACTCCGTTGCTGAAACAGGCCATCACGGAATTGAAAGCATATTTTGCAGGGCAACGCAGGCATTTTGATCTTCCGCTCGACGAACAAGGCACGGATTTTCAAAAGCGCGTCTGGGCAGCTCTCCGTGAAATTCCGTACGGACAGACACGTTCGTACAAACAGATTGCCGAAGCGGCCGGATCACCGCATGGCTATCGTGCCACAGGAATGGCTAATAACCGTAACCCCATATCAATTATTACACCATGCCATCGTGTCATCGGCGCGGACGGCACGCTTACCGGTTACGGCGGCGGGCTCGACATCAAAAAGAAATTGCTGGAGCTTGAAGCTTCAACTCTTGTACAAAAGGACAACCAAGGATAAAGATCCTCTCCTCAACCCATCTCATACATATTCCAACCTACGGCGTATCACAGTCCGTAAGGAGAAAACGGCCTCCGTTGCTCGGAAGATTCCTAAAAAATCATCCGCAGAATCTTCCTTTCAAATCATTCATTTCAAAGATTTTAAAAAGCCATCTATCACAACCCTATCTTTTTGTACAAAATAATTCATAAAACAATTTGGTTTATAGAATAAACCACATTACTTTTGCGATGTGAATCGATTCAAAAAAAAGAATTATTTAGTAACAGGTAAAGAAAAACAGGTATGAAAACGATGAAAATAATTGGAATCTTCGCTGCTTTAGGACTGAGTATATCTCTTTATGGACAGTCGGCGGATGTAACGGTAGTGGTAAAAGGCATCAAGGAAGCGAAAGGCAAAGTAATGGTTGCGGCGGGAGATAAAGCGAAATCGCAAGAGATGATCGGAGAAATGGCAGCAGTTACTTCGACAGGCGATGTAGTCTGCGTTCTGAAAAACGTACCGGTCGGAAAAACGAATATTTACGTATATCAGGATTTGAATGAGAATTTCCGGCTCGATATGGATGAGCAACATATCCCGATCGAACCGTGCAATACGAAAGAGAAGGTAACGATCAAAGACGGAGAAAACAAGTTCGAGATCAAACTGATCAACGTAAAGGAAATGATGGAAAAACGCTGATTTTCATTGTATCGAAAAACAGACAACCATGAAGCGGTTCCTTATTGTATCTATCGCAAGTGTCATCTTTGCCGGCTTCGCTTCGGCGCAGGAGCGAAGCGGCAAGGTGACGGACAACAGCGGCCGGCCCGTCGAGTTTGCGACGGTTGCCTTGCTGACGGAAGACGGGCAAGCAGCCGTGACGGTCACCGATACGCTCGGACGCTTCTCGCTGACTGCCGTCGGGGGCAAGTACCGGATCAACATCCGGCACCTTGCTTATCAGCCGTTGGAGCAGAGCATTGATCTTTCGGACGCGTCATCGAAGGTCGGCGATTTTCGTCTGAACGATCTCCGGATGAATCTGGACGAAGTAACCATCACGGCTTCAGCGATCACACGCGAGGCCGATCGCTTCGTAATGAGGATGAACACGCCCCTTACCCTGAACAAAGATGCGACCGAAATCTTGCAACTGGCCCCGGGCGTATGGGTCGATGACAACGGTATTTCCATCAACGGGACGAGGGGCGCCAAAGTCTTTATCAACGAACGTGAGCTGAGACTGAAAGGCAAAGAACTGATGAGTTATCTGCGTAATTTCCGCTCGGCCGACATCGTGCGCATCGAGATCATTCCTCAGACCGGAGCAGAATACAGTGCCGATTCATTCGGTGGAGTGATTAAGCTGACGCTTCGCAGACAGTTGGAGAACGGTATCAGCGGACATGTGAAAGTTGGTACAGCACAGAGCAAAAAGTTAGCCGATTATCAGCCGTCCGCCTCCCTCAACGCCCGTACCGGGCACTGGACATTCAGCACGTTCGCATCGGGGAAGATGATGCCTAAAGGAAAGACCAACTCGATGGAGAGTTATAATTTTCGGACAGGGGGCAATCATGAACATTTTTCGGCTTCGCACGTCAATCGCACACAACATTCGGGCTTGGGGAGACTGGGCATCGTGTATGAGCCGGACACACGCAACAGCTTCGGAGTCGAAGCGGAATATTCGGCCCTAAGCACTCACAGCCCGTCGTCCGTCTCGACACGAACGAAACCAAACGGCATCCTCGTAAGATCCGAAAGCGACTACCGGCAGAAAGAAGCAGACCGTACCTACTCGATGACCTTGAACTATGTACATGCGCTCGATACGCTCGGATCGACTTTCAAGGTGATTGCCGACTACACGAATAAATATGTGGAGGGCGACAACGACTATCATACCTTGTTTGCACGAAACGGAAAGACATCGGATTCTGTATACCGGAACAATACATCGTCGCATTACAGGATTTATACGGCCGACGGAGTCTTGAGCAAACAGCTCTGGCCACGTACAAAGCTGGTTGCGGGCGTGAAATACACACACAACGATATGTCGGACACGGTGCGGCACGAAAGTCTTCGTCCTTCAGGCTGGCAACTGCTACCGGCGTATCATTACTCACTCGGTTACACGGAAAATATCGGAGCGGTCTACGGCACCTTTTCGGCCGAATACAATCGTCTCAGTCTCGTGGCCGGTCTGCGTGGCGAATATACGCATGCGAACGGGCATCATCGTCGCATCCGTCAATCGTACTTCGATCTGTTTCCGAATCTGAACGTAACGTATTCGTTCGATCCGATGCGGATATTTATGCTGATCGGTCAGTACTCACGGAATATCGAACGGCCAAATTTCAGGCGTCTCCACCCGAACCGGATACAATATTCGGAATATTCGTATTACATCGGCAATCCGGCATTACGTCCGACATATATTCATAAAATCGGTTTGACGGCCGTTTACCGCTATCGTTACGTGCTCTCGGTCGGTGCCAACCTGCACCGCGATCTGGTGAGGGAAGTGCGGAAAACGGAGACGTCCGACCCGAACGTTACGTACATCATCCCCGAAAATCATCATACGGAGAATCATTATTATGTCGTGCTGAGCGCCCCTCTCCGTCCGACGAAATGGTGGAACCTGAATGTCAATCTGGTAGGGGTAAAGCAAGATATCCGCGGCACGGAAAACGACCGCCGCGTGTCGCATTACCTTTATTTCGCCAATGTGACAACCGGCGTCTCATTGCCGGCGAAGTTTCACCTCGAGCTGACATACAGCGGCACAAGTCGTCTATATTCGGCCAATTCGGGCATCGAACCTCGCCATTTGTTTCATCTCTCGGTAAAGAAACAACTGCTGAACGATCGCCTCACGGCTTCGTTGGGTATAAACAATGTGTTTGACCGTAAGATCGTTTATTTTTCGGAGATGGCACGCTTTACGACTCGCACGAAAGTGCATGATCCGCAAGATACCCGTTACTTCAAATTCAGTCTAAACTATACCTTCAGCGCAGGGAAGCATTTTAAAAGTCGTGCGCTCGAGAGTAGCTCGCAAACGGAGAAGGACCGTTTAAAACGAACTCCCGACACAAGATAATTCATGATAAATTTATATTTTTACACTCATTTTTTTACAGCTATGGAAGAAAAAGAATTAAAGGACAAATCGCTCAATGAAAAGGAAAGTTTGGAACTCATCACGCAGATGATCCGAAACACACAACACCGGCTGGAGCGCCATACCGGCATACCGATGTTGATCTGGGGCTATGCTACGACTATCACAACCTTACTAGTATGGTGGGCAGTAAGCTATACCGGCGACTACCGGACACAATTCCTGTGGTTCCTCATTCCGATCACGGGAGGCCTCGGGATGCTACTCTGGAAGAAGAAACCCGCAGGAGTCCGCACGTACGTAGACCGAGTCGTTGGATACATCTGGTTAGTCTTGGGCTTGACGGGTTTTCTGCTGTCGTGCCTGTCAATATTCAGCGCAATGTGGAAGTTGCCTATTCTGTTTATCATCATACTGATCATGGGTATAGGAACGATTCTGACCGGATTGGTTGTGCAGTTCAGGCCGATGATCATCGGAGGCGTCGTGGCGATGGGAATCGGAGTAGCCCATTACCTGTTACCGGGCTGGGATATAAAGATGCTGACGTTTGCATTAGCTTTTGTCGTCATGATGATTATCCCGGGACATATCTTAAACCATCGAGCTAAAAAGATATGTTCAAAGAGCTGAATCCACTATTGCACAGCGAACTGCGACTGGGCATTATGTCGATCCTGCTCAGTGTCGAAAGCGCGGAATTCAAATATATCCGGGAGCAGACGGGAGCGACGGCAGGCAACTTGAGCGTGCAGCTCGATAAGTTGTCGCAGGCCGGTTATGTAGCGATAGAAAAAGGATACCGCGGCAAAATCCCCTGCACAACGTGCCGTATCACAGAGACAGGGATTACAGCCTTCCGCGAATACGTCGAAGCATTGCAAACGTATATCAACATCAAGTAACACAAAGACAAGCCGGAAGTTTTTATCGATATGTTTCTTCAAAAAACTTCCGGCTTATCATGCTCTACATAATACCGTCACTTACCGACAGTTTTCTTCGCGGTAGTGCTTTTCTTCTTCGTCTCCGACGATTTTTGAATCGTTTCCAACTTCTTCTCAAGCCGGTTAATTTCATTCGCCTGATTGCGGATGGTCGTAAGCAACGAATTCAACTCCTCGTTTTCGATCGAAGAGGGGAACTCCGCTTCGACACGCTGTATAAAATCGGCCAGTACGTTCATATAATTATTGAACGCATCGTACGGATTTTCATACGGACTGAACAAATTGTAGTGCTTCGTATTCATGTAATAAAAATGGTCGCTGCTCTGCAAATAAATCCAATCCTGCTTGATGCGACGGTTGCCCGACAAGCGCACCCGTTCGCCAATTTCGTTGATCTTCTGGAACGCCTCATGCTGCAACACATTCCCTAACCACGAACTGCAATCTTTTTCTTCATCGACCCACGACATCGGATAAGGTACCGAGACGGCATCGACGGGTTTCATCCGCGCAAACACTTCGGAAGGCAACGAGAAGGAGAGGTTGTACTTTTCGGCATACTGCGGCAAGGCTTTGAAGAACTCGAAGATTCCGGTATTGGCGGCATGCATCGAACCCAGCACTTCGTAGTTCATAAAAGCGTTGATCACCTTTTCCGGTTCGGCCGTCGAGGCAATCGCCGAGATATATTTATCGGCCGTCAGCGGATATTCTTTCCATGTATAATCGTTGAAGCGGAGCGAGAGGTCTTCGCTGAAACGGTCGTTCTTCAGCAGCAATTTCAATTGCGGACGAACAGCCGACGCATAAACGTAGTTCGGACTTTTCCATCCCAATACGTGCTTGGCTCCTTCGGTCAGCATGCCTTCGAAGCCGAGGTTGTAGACGAGTTCGGAGATTTCGTCCGAATAGATCAACTCCGTATTCCGGAACACTTTGGGACGAACGCCAAAGAGCGACTGTATTTTTTCCTTGTGCATCTTAACCTGCGCCCTGAACTCGTCTGCATCGCCGAGCGAAGAGAGCGAGTGGGCATACGTTTCGGCCAAGAACTCCACACAACCGAGCTGGGCGAGTTCGCGAAAACTGTCAATCACTTCGGGCGCATAAATTTCCATCTGCTCAAGCGCAGTCCCCGAAATCGAAAAGGCCACCTTAAATTTGCCGCCACTCTTACGTATCATTTCCATAATGGTACGGTTAGCCGGCAAGTAGCACTTTTCGGAAATCCGGCGAAAGATTTCTTCATTCTGGAAATCGTCATAATAATAATGATTGTTCCCGATGTCGAAAAAACGATACCTTCTCAAGCGAAAAGGCTGATGTATCTGAAAGTAAAAGCAAATCGTTTTCATATCTTCTGTTTTTTAATTTTTTCCATACAAAACCTGATCATAAATCCGGCGCACTTTCTGCCCGGCATATTCCCATTTGATGTTATTAACCTCTTTCAATCCTTCTTCTTTCAAGAAAGCGTGCAGTTTCGGATAAGCGATAAGCCCGTAGATGGCATCGGCCAGCGCTTCGATATCCCAATAGTCGACCTTGATGGCATAGTCGAGAATCTCGGCACATCCGGACTGTTTCGAGATGATGGAAGGCACACCGCACTGCATCGCCTCGAGCGGCGAAATACCGAACGGTTCCGAAACGGAAGGCATCACGTACACATCGCTGGCTTTAAAGATTTCATATACCTGTTTCCCTTTCATGAAACCCGTGAAATGGAAACGGTCGGACAAGTTACGCGATGCGGCTAGACGAATCATCTTATCCATCATATCGCCGCTGCCGGCCATGACGAAGCGCACGTTGTCCGTCTTCGACAACACACGGGCTGCCGCTTCCACAAAATATTCCGGCCCTTTCTGCATGGTGATACGTCCGAGGAAGGTTACGATCTTATCCTTCACTCCGCGCTTGTCGGAAATCGACAGAATATCGGGACTGAGAGGCTCTACGGCATTATGTACCGTCGTCACCTTGGCCGGGTCCTGATGATACTTTTCGATCACCGTCCGACGCGTCAGGTTACTGACCGTAATGATATGATCGGCGTGATCCATCCCGTTCTTCTCGATGCCGTACACGTCAGGATTCACGTTGCCGCGACTACGGTCGTAGTCCGTGGCATGCACGTGAATGACGAGCGGTTTACCGCTGACCGTCTTGGCATGAATACCGGCCGGATACGTCAGCCAGTCGTGGGCATGAATCATATCGTACGTTTCGGCGCGGGCAATCACTCCCGCCACAATCGAATAATTATTAATTTCTTCCAACAGGTTATCGGGATAACGACCGGAAAACTCAAAACATCCCAGATCGTTGACATGCCGGTAACTGAAATCGGCATAGATATGGTCGCGCAACTTGAAATATTCCTGCGGATCCATAAATTTCGACAACCGTCCGGCTACATGATCGTAATTCACCTCCTTCCATACAATCGGAGTATTGCATGCGCCGATAATCTTCAGGAAGCTCTGATCTTCATCGCCCCACGGTTTGGGCATTACGAACGTAATATCCATATCGGATTGCAGCGACATGCCCTTAATCAAACCGAAACTCGCCGTTCCCAATCCTCCGAGGATATGCGGCGGAAATTCCCATCCAAACATTAAAGCTTTCATAGCTGGCAATCTTTTATTTATTCGTCATATTCTTTCAATTTCTCAATCACCGCAAGGATCGAAGCGATACTCATCAGGAACGATATGGCTCCGCGCCCCGCAAACGGCGGATTACCGTCGAACAGTTCGGAGATTGTTCCGATGCAATGCAGCGATATTTCTTCTTCCATACTGATGAGCGTACGTTCGGCGAACGAAACGCCTCCACGGCCGAACAGATTCAGATAGGCCATCAGATACATTCCCGTCAACCACGGCCAGACAGGGCCTTGATGATAGGCCAAGTCGCGTTCGTACTGCGGGCCGACATAATTCGGGCGATACCCTTCGCTCTTCGGACTGAGCGAGCGCAGTCCTTTGGGTGTCAACAGCTCTTTCGTCACGATATCGAGCACGGCGCGTTTCTGTACGCGCGTCAGTGGCGAGTAAGGACAAGCCAGTGCAATGACCATGTTCGGGCGCACGCTCCAGTCCTGATTCGGACTGCTGTCTACGTAGTCGAACAAGTAGTTGTGTTGGTTCACGAACGTGGCGGGGAAAGACAGATCTAAGGCCGTGATCAGTCGATCGACTTCGGGCGATACGCTTTCGTTCAGTTCTTTATAAAAACAAAGCGCATTATACCAAAGCGCGTTGAACTCGACGATGTATCCCGTACGCGGCACGACAGGACGCCCGTTGACGACGGAATTCATCCACGTTACCGGCTTCTGCCGTCCGTCGGAATAGAGCAATCCGTTGTCCGTAACTTTCAAGTTCGGGTGCTTCTGCGCGACGATGTACTCAATGATCTCACGCACCAGATCGCCATACAGTTGTTTCGCCTCGTCACGTCCTTCTTTCAAACTGAAACTTTGTACGCACCAGATAACCCATAGCAGCACATCGGGTTGTTCCATTTCATGAATAACCGGGTCTGGTTTCCCCTCGCGCATAAAAGCGTGAAGGGCCGGGATGGCCGTTTTCATGAGTCGTTCGTAGCGATCCCGCTCGTTGAGATAAAGCGTACAGGCAGCCATCGAGATGAACATGTCTCGCGCACGCACCTTGAACCACGGATAACCTGCCAGCAGATAGACGTCTTCGCCTTTCGGATTGTAGAACAGCTGATGTGCCGAATTCTTCAGACAGTTATAAAAATTGGAACGCGGGGTTCGCGCCTCTACTTCTTCCTCGAAATAAGCGGGGAGACCGGCCAGTTCGTCACGCAGCCTATCGCCGGCACAGAATACGATCGATTCTCCTTTTTCAATCGACAGCTCAAAATATCCGGGAACGAACAAGTCCTCTTTATAAGGGTATCCCCGCTCCTGCTCTTTCTGATACTCGATACCGTGATACCAATATGGCTCATAGACGAATACCGGTTTTTTATTGAACTGCATGAAAAGTTCCGGATAGCCGGGATACATACATGCCTTGATGCCGTTCGGTACCTCTTCGTACGATTGATTGGCATTCCCGTTGACACGCGTCAGTTCTTTAACACTGCGGAATGCCATAAACGGACGAAAACGCAGCAGGGTAGCCGAATGGGCATCAATCAATGTATACCTAATCATGATTCGGTTATGTGTCCGAGAGAAAATAATTTCTTTCGAAAGCAGTACCCCGCCAACCCGGTAGACCGTGCGCGGCACCGTCTCCATCGTATATTCGCGAATGTATTTGTGACCGTTCGGGCTGAAACTCCCGCCTTCGTACTTGTGCAGCCCCAGATTAAACTCGGCGCCGTGCTGAATCACCGTCTCGTCGAACGAAGAGAGCAGCACATGATTATCGTCATCCAGTCCCGGCACGGGCATAACGAGCAAACCGTGATATTTCCGCGTGTTGCAGTCAACGATGGTCGTGCAATGATATGCGCCTTTCCGGTTGGTACGTAACACCTCTCGTGATAAGGATTCTTCGAGGTTAATTATTAGCGTTTTGTCGAATTTAAGGTAATTCATGTTTTTCTTCTTTTAAACCATTTCTAATCTCACTTACTTTGTTGAATTCTCAAAATTAGAAACTATTTTCAACATAAACAATTTTTTTATCGAAAAAATGGATGATTAGTCGTTTTTTTCAATGTAACGGCACAAAAAAAAGAAATAAGAGATACCGCTACATCTCCGAAACAGATTTATTTTCAACCCAAATTACGCGATACACTGTTCGGCATTTACCATTATTTAATTGTCAATTGTCAATGGTTAATTGTTATGCCGGGTACATG
>NZ_JAUMYS010000004.1 GCF_030528505.1 Tannerella sp. | reverse complement strand
AACCGCCAACCGCCAACCGCCATTTTTTCCTACCTTTGCCGCTTTCACGCCGGTAGCCGAACATGCTCGCCGGCTTCAGGAAACGCCTGTACTAAAACTTGTTTTTACGATGCGAATAGATATTCTGACCGTACTTCCCGAGATGATTGACGGATGCGTGAGCTGCTCCATTCTGAAAAGGGCGCAGGATAAGCGGCTCGCAGAGATACACCTGCATAACCTGCGCGACTACACGACGAACAAATGGCGACGGGTAGACGATTACCCTTTCGGCGGCGAGGCCGGCATGGTGATGCAGATCGAACCGGTCGACCGTGCGATCACAGCCCTCAAAGCCGAGCGCGATTACGACGAGGTGATCTATACTTCGCCCGATGGACAACTGTTTGATCAGCCGATGGCCAACCGCTTGTCGCTACTGCAAAACATCATTATTCTTTGCGGGCATTACAAGGGGATCGATTACCGCATCCGCGAACACCTGATCACCCTGGAAATCTCGGTCGGAGACTACGTGCTGACAGGGGGCGAGCTGGCGGCAGCCATCATCGCCGACGCGACGATCCGGCTCATCCCGGGGGTCATCGGTGACGAACAGAGCGCGCTCTCCGATTCGTTTCAAGACGGGTTGCTTGCGCCCCCCGTCTATACACGGCCGGCGGAATACAAAGGCTGGAAGGTGCCCGACATCTTACTATCGGGACACGAACGCAAAATCGCCGAATGGCGTCTCCAACAAGCGCAGGAACGTACGGAGCTGCTGCGTCCCGACCTGCTCAAATAAACAAAAGTGTTACGTACAACTCATAAGCATAGCATGATTCGATTCCATCTAAACCATCATCCGCTCGTCGCGGCAGCTCGGGAAAGCCGGTTCAAACCGCACCCATTGTTGCAAATCCTTATTTTTATCGGTATTTACATCGGCTCACTGCTCCCTACGATTCTCCCATACGTTCTTTTCTTCCTGCTGAAAGATGCCAACGTTCTCGGCGATTCGGCGATGGATGCCGAAAAATTGGTCATCCTGTTCAGTTGTGCCCTTAGCGCGCTTGTCGTTGTGCTCTACTGTCGTTTTGCCGAAGGACGCAGTTTGTACTCGATGGGGTTTGTGCGTAAAGACGCGTTGATGCATTACTTTAAGGGAATGGCCGTCGGATTCGTATTTTTCAGCACGGTCTACTTCGCGCTTGTCGCCACCGGCTCCGTCACGTTCGACGGACTGAACAGCACAGCAAGCATCGCCATGCTTCTTCTTTTCTTCTTCGGTTTTGTGATTCAAGGGGCTCAGGAAGAAATCCTGACACGCGGTTATTTTATGATGAGCCTGTCGACACGGCTGCCTGCCATCGCCGCGATCGTGATCAGTTCCTTCACCTTCTCCGTGCTGCATATCTTTAACGGGGGCTTTGATCTTTTAGCTTTCGTCAATCTCACGCTATATGGTATTTTCCTTGCCGTATATATGCTCAGAACCGGCAATATATGGGGCGCATGCGCCATCCATTCGATTTGGAACTTCAGTCAGGGAAACCTGTACGGTATGTCGGTGAGCGGGATGAGCATCATGGAAACAAGCCTCTTCTCTTCGAGCCTCGTCGAGGGGAAAGAACTGCTTAGCGGCGGATCGTTCGGGCCGGAAGGGGGCGTGATCACAAGCGCCGTCACCATTGTGGCCATCGTGCTGACTCTGCTGCTCGGAGGACGTTCTTCCGAAGGATAGGAAAAGGACGAACGCTCTTTTTTCACTGCCTTTCGGGCATATATCAAAAAAAACGCTTATTTTTACGGGTAAATTAGACTGATCCTGATTCACATGAGACGTTTTTTACAACTCATCCTGCCCTTATGCTGCCTGATCTCTCTGCAAGCGGCAGGCTCTTTGGCCGAACATAGCAGTCGGTTGAAACATTTAGACCGCATCATCAGCCATCGAGGTCGCTATCATATCGCGAAGGAAAAAGAAATCGACAGTCTGAAACACAGGCTTCGTCAAGCCGTTTCGGACGAAGAACGATTCGGGCTGTGCAGTCGGCTGTACGAAATGTACATCGCCTATCAGACGGATTCGGCATTGAAATACATCCGTGAAAAAGAAAAACTTCTCCCGCTACTGGCCGACAGCCGGTTTCGATACGACACCCAGATGAATCTCATCGGAGTCATGACCGTCACGGGGATGTATAAAGAGGCGCTCGATGTATTGGCACATCTTCCGCATCGGGGAGTTCCCGACAGTTTGCGGCAAGGATATTTTCACCATTGCCGCACACTCTACGGACACATGGCAGACTATGCGCTGACGAACGAAGAGAAGAACGATTACCTCCGGACGGTCGACCGTTATCGGGATTCACTGCTGGCTATTATGTCCCGAAGCGATAT
Organism: Tannerella sp.; assembly: GCF_030528505.1. Lineage (GTDB taxonomy): Bacteria > Bacteroidota > Bacteroidia > Bacteroidales > Tannerellaceae > Tannerella. The sequence continues at coordinate 66,743 of NZ_JAUMYS010000004.1, read as the reverse complement.
CAACTACTTGATTGTCGAGGCCGACCGCCTCAACGCTCACGGACAGTACGACGCCGCCATCGATCTGCTGAGAACTCCGGCCGATGAATGCGACGACAAACAAAAACTACGCTTTCTGGCCTATACGCTCTCCGAAGCGTACGCCCAGAAGGGTGACCGCGAGAACCAGAAATATTACCTGACACGCTCGGCCATCGCCGACCTGCAATCGTCCGTAAAAGAATATATTTCGCTGCGGAAACTTGCCTTTCTGCTGTATGAGGACGGCGACATCGACCGCGCTTATGAGTACATGAAATGTTCGCTCGAAGACGCGCAGTCGTGCAACGCCCGTTCACGCACTATCGAAGTGGCCGAAATCTTCCCCGTCATCGACAAGGCGTACCGTCTCAGAAGCGAACGGAAACAACGTACCATCACTCTGCTGCTTATCAGCGTCAGCCTGCTGGCTCTCTGTCTGCTCGCCGCCATTATCTACGTCTACCGGCAAATGAAGAAACTTTCCGTGGCGCGACAGGCGCTGGCCGATGCCAACCGGCAACTGCAAGCCATCAACGACACCCTCAAAGAGACCAACCTGATTAAGGAAGAATATATCGCGCAATACATCAACCGCTGCTCGGCGTATATCGACAAGCTCGACCAATACCGCCGCCGGCTGACGAAGCTGGCTTCGACTTCGAAGCTCGAAGAACTTTTCAGAGCCATCAAATCGGACGAGTTTATCGAAGCGGAACGCAAAGAGTTTTATAACGAATTCGATCATACGTTCCTCGGCCTCTTCCCCAGCTTCGTGAATGACTTCAACAAGCTGCTGAACGAGAAAGACCGCATCACTCCCAAACCGGGCGATCTGCTCAATACCGAACTGCGCATCTTCGCCCTGATCCGCCTCGGTATTACGGACAGCACACGCATCGCCGAATTTCTGCAATACTCGGTGACAACGATTTACAATTACCGCAGTAAGGTGCGCAACAAAGCCGTCGGAGATAAAAACGAGTTCGAAGCCGCCGTGATGCGGATCGGTTGAAGGGAAAACGTTATCGGCGCTTGCGGAAGAAGGCTTGCATCTCGGCTGCGCATTCTTCTTGAAGAATCCCGCTGCGCACTTCCGTTTTGGGGTGGAAAGCCTGCGGAGCATAACGTGAAAAACCGCGTTTCTCGTCCGGAGCACCGTAAACGATTACGGCCAGTTGCGCCCACCCGATCGCTCCCGCGCACATCACACACGGCTCGACAGTCACATACAGCCTGCAATCCGTCAGGTACTTGGCTCCTAACGCCGACGTTGCCGACGTTACGGCAAGCATCTCGGCATGCGCCGTCGGGTCGTTCAGTCGTTCCGTCTGATTGTGGGCACGCGCGATAATCCGGTCGCCGCAAACAATCACAGCTCCCACCGGCACCTCTCCTTCCGAGGCCGCCTCGCGCGCTTCGAGCAACGCCTGCTTCATAAAATATACGTCATCAAACGGATTCATCACCGGCGCATTTCGTTTTCGTTGAAGAGCGTCGGATAATCTTCTTCCATCACACGGAGGACATGGCTCAGAATCGTCTTCCGATACCAGTTCGATTTGTTCGTGATCTTGTATTTCGACAGATGACGTTCCACGGCCTTATACTCGTCTTCGTTGAGTAAAAACGAAATACGATGTATCCGATGATTCTTTTCGTGCGTTTCTGTTTCTTTACGACGCGTTTTCATTCGGGCAAAGATAGGAAGAATCGGGCATTATCACAAAGACGCGTCGAGCCATTTCTCGAAGGCTTCTTCCTCAGCAGGAGCCTCATCGACAAAAGACGGATCCATGTGCATCAGGAAATGCCAGTCGCCGCCTTCGTTGTTTTGGTAGACGATCGCTTCGCCGTCTTGCGAGCCATGAAATGAACGGTCTACCCGATAGCCCCGCTTTTCAAGAAGCGTTTTCACCCGCCGGTACGTGTCTTCCCTTTTGGTGATATACGCTTTCAACTCATGATTTCCTACGACGTACGCGTCGACAAGCGTCTGACTGTCTACAAGTCCCTGACCGGGTTGATCGAGAGAAGGAATCTCGCGCCAGATAATCTCCACATCGTCTTCGTCGCGGAACATAAACTTTGTAATCGGCACACGGTTTCCGTTACACGAAAGTTCCATATAATCAGGTAATCCCGCAGGACTGAAGGCCTCGTATTCCCATCGCGCATCGTCCGAAACTTCTTCCCACCTCCGATAACCGGGGATGGATTGCACAAATTTTCGCCCGTCATCTATCCGTTCAAATAATGCCAACGGCGTCTCGTCGTTATTCTGAATCAATACAAGCAAATACATCTTATCCGTCTTTTTTTGATGATACAAAAATAGGAATAAATTGCTCAAACATTACGTTATACACACGAAATGAAATTGTTTTTTCGATAGATACATCACCAAGACCAAGGCGAATATTTATTTGATGTTGATACTATCCAAAAGCATTCAGAAATATTGTCCTTAAATGAAGACAGGTTAAACGAGTGAATTTATAACTTAAAGATAATCCACACATCTCTATATCACTGGAACGCCTAATCTTTTTTAAAGACTAACCTCTTTTCATTACCCTCATTTCCTATTACTTGATAACAATACCAAGGTTTATTTAATCCGAAAAACACTTGTCTCTCGATAAATAACTCTTCACCGTGCAATTGTTTTTTATACGTATTATCTCTATGGTCAAAATATATATTGCATTCTATTTCAGGCTCATAAAAGATAAGTTCTAATCTAAAAGCATTATTAAACTTAAATACTCTCCAAATACCTTTTCCATCTATTCTTTTGGTTTTATCATCAACTGTATTAATAATAAAATTCTTAGCAATAAAAGAACTATCAGACTTTATATATAATTCCGTTTCATAATCGGACGAGGTCCACTTACCTATAAAATACTCTCTATATGGCTCTTTGCATGCAGATATCAAAAAGAGTATTAGCATAAAACATAGTGCATAAATAATTACCAGCGGATTGTCTTGCTTCATATGCATATTTGTTTGATTGACGACTTCAAATTTAAAAGGTCATTGTTATTTTATTAGAGTAAAAATTGCCGGAATATAATGTATACCCTCCCACGATTTGAGGTAATAAAACCTTTCTTTCAGCGTATTGCGATTGATGACTGTCCCAAATCGGAGCAGTATAGACATAAGGCAGCAAATGTGGACGTATATAGAAAGTAAAGGAGCCTTTTAACAATTTAAATCCGATAAGGTTATACGTATCTGTACAGCTCTCTCCCGGTTTTAAAAAAACAAATTTGTCTTTGTACTTAGTTAATATGACCTCCGGTACCATATCCGATATCGTGTAATACAATTTGAACTCGTCGCGAGTATCCATTGGCTTGTAATTCTCTCGATAGATATATTCATAAATATTCTGCAATGCAGAGTTTATCATGTCAATTTCGTGTTCAACTTCTATATTACATGTGTCATTTATAGCAATCCAACCTTTAGAAAATAAATTATCTCCAATTTCTACTTTGTAATGTTCACCTGTGTAATCACCATGCATTTTTGCCCTTTTGAAATAATTAGGATTCAAAAATTCTTCAATTGGGTATTGTAATAACCCAGCTGCAGGCAAAGAGGGTAATCCATAACGACTATCCGAGACTTTCTGAAAATAAAAACTCGTATCCGATATATTTCTATACGTGATCATTAGTTCAGGAAAGTATATGATCGAATCTTTCTTGAAAACATCGTATCCTTTGACCCATTTTGCCGATAATTCAATACTTACACTCTGAGATGATACAAGTGCATTAAAGCCTAAAAACATGCACAAACCAATATATAATCTTATCGCTTTCATATTAAAACGGATAAATAAAAATGTATCGTTTCAACGCACAAATGCAATACTTGAATGCAAATTTAAAAAAAGTTGCATTCATTAGTTGAGACTATAAAGGCATAAATTTTCAGAGTCCACACCTGCCTATTTTACATTGAAAGTTCATTTAACATATTTAACCGTTCCTTATTGGTCATTTCCAAAAAAGATGAGGAAATCATTTTATAAATATAGTCTGGTATTTGTCTTTCTCCGCGAATAAAATTCTCACTGTTATAGCATAAAAACGCATTTCTTTCAGTCAAGATATTACCGTCTTCTCTTTTTGAATATCGAAGTATCTTTGTTACTACATGATCTCTTCTACATACATTTTTCACTTTACCTTTTGAGAAATTTACTGTAAAAGAAATGTCTTGAACAATTAAGTCATTATTTATAACGATAAATCCGATATGTGCTTGATTATGTTTTTTCATCGCGTAATCATATATATATACATCACCCTCAATTATCGACGTTTGAGGTAATTGAGCCTCTAGTTCATTCGAAGAAGTTAGCATAGCTAACAAAATAAAAATTAGTGTGTTCATTATTTCTATATGAATTTCTTAAATAATACAAGTATAAATCAGCTTTTATTCCCCTACTCCACAAATACATTTGAGCATAAAGCAAATATGGGTACACCCAATATAAATTTACCACTTAATATTTTCTCTTCAGCCTCTTAACAACCTCTTCTATCGTAAGTAATTTTTTACTCCAATACACAATCGCTGCATCATACCCTCCACTCTTGGCTTTTTGTTGGGCATTAAAAATGTATAATGTACCAATACTTGGGGAATAATTACACTCCAATCTATCTCTTTCGATTATAAAATACCGTACCTTATTGCTTTCTGTTTTGCCAAGACTACCTGTAAAAAAAGCCACTTTTTTACCTGATAAATTAAATTCCTTGTCTGGCACCTGATAAAGAGCATTGGAATATTCTCCCTCTAATTCTGTAAGCAATGGATTGTCATCTATCCCCATTTTATTAATATTATTTGATACACTGTCGGGGATATTTTTAAAACCCCTCTGCTGCATATGGTAAACTTGTGCTAACATATTAGGCCTTATTATCAACAACAAAAAGCATAGAGATACGATATATTTTTTCATTGAGTACATAACTAATGATTAAAAAAATGATTAAGTGACTAAAGTCTAATTCCATTATCCCATAAGTACATTTGAGCATGAAGTAAATACGGGTGTATACCTATATTAAAAATATTTGACATATTGAGAGCTAATGAGGTATGAGTTACACAACTACTTAGTTCTAAACTATAAACAAGCTTACCTGCACTTTCCATTTTGTTAAGCCAATTAGAATAACTGTTGATAGTATCATAGTTTACATCAAGAGACTGTATCCATCGTGAGTTCTCTTTTGCTGAATAAGTTGATCATCTGTTCTTACCTCGCATCCAATGCCATGTAGCATTATTCTTTGCATTATCCCAATCAGGTCCCACTGATATTAATCCAATTATATCTGTTTTGCCCTTGATTCCTGTTCTTGTACCGTGTTTAACAATAGCGGAATGACCTATCGCATCTGAATTTTCAGTAACCAAATCAACTTTTTGAGGTTTAAAGCCCATTAATATATCACTCAAATTCGCCATTGCCCCTAATCCATATCCCAAGTTTTCATACCACTTGTTTCTTTTTTTACCAAGATGGCCAAAAGAACCATTCGTAAAATCATAAGAGGCAACACCTAAACTCATTGAAACTGGTGTTTGCCCTCCTGTGTAAATATGCGTGCCAACAGAATTTACAAACGAAGCAAACATTATTCCCGCTGTGTTTGCCATTGGCATACCCGAAATTGAGACTGCCCAACCGAGAGAACCACTTATACCGCCTACAACAGCACCACCAAGCATATAGCCCCAAGTTTTACCTGAGTTGTAATCCCATTTTACAGGGTTATATTGACCTTCGTTAGCAATAACCCCTCCACTATAAGCACCTATCACTGCCCCCACAATAACAGGGACGAACCAGGCTATCTCTCCATCTTGATCCACATACACCAGCGGATTATTCAAACAATACGAGTACCGGTTGAAGTTCTGCGAAAAGTCCGGCATCTGCACGTATGGGTCGGGACTAAGAAAGCGGCCGAGAACGGGATCATATAAACGGGCGTTCATATTGATCAACCCGAACATCGGAAGATGTTCATGACCCGTATAACCACGCCCAAGCATTAATTCCGTCTCGTTGTCGGGAAGATAGACGACATGCGTCTCCGGATTACGCAAACGTCCCCACGCATCATAACTCAGCTCCTGAACAACCGTACCGTTACCGTTTACAAGATGAGTCATATTACCAAGATAATCCCGACAGATATAATACAGCGCCCAACCGTTCCCCGTATTCATATACACGGCCGGAGCCGTATAAGCATCCCCGCCGATATAAAGCCGGTGTTTTTGAGAATTCCCCATAACGTCCGTTTCGTAACGGCCGCCAAGGTAGTAACGCGTATAGAGCGGTTTGCCCCCTTTCTTTACCGTCATCTTTTGGCGATCGCCCGAGGCATTATATATAAACGAGGCTTCGTAGCCGTTTTCGGTAATGACGGACGGTCGATCAAATGAAGTATATCTTATAGTCTGCTCTCTCGGAGGGATTACTTTATTTGTGCCTATATCCGCACCGGAGAGAGCGTAAGGCTTATCCGGCGTCTGATAATGGAATGTACCCACATCGCCTTTTTTCGTAATATTCCCTTTCGGGTCATAATCCATAACGATGCCTCCATACGTTTTCAGACGATTCAGATTGTCGTACGTAAAATTTTCCTGTTTGTTCCTCCGGTTATCTTTCCGATAAGTCAGATTCCCCCTCGCCACATCAAAACCGTAGGTGGAATTCAAGAACGTACCCCCGGCTGGCGATTGAGATTTTATTCCTTCAGAACAAAGGATAGAGAAGTGCTTTCTCTTCCTTTGTCCGAAGAAATCAATGCCTGCCGATTCCGTTAATAGTTGCATTTGCTACTTGAAACTACATTATCTATCCAAAACGAGAATTTATATTTCTCAGAGTTTCTTGAATAATACTTTTGTATTCAATAGGAAAATAAACCTTAAACTCTATGACATCGGGATGTTTTGCCCAAAATTCACACACATCGTATAGTACAGAAATATAGATTTTAAAATCTTTTTCTCCTAGCTGAGGAAGTTTCTTATGAATGACAATAATCTTTTTTTCTAACAACCAAACATCTAAATAACACAAAGAATCCGTCAACGCATCCCAATTAAATCCAAAATAATCGGGGAACTTAAAAGATTGATAATATAGACTAAAAATCTCCGTCTTATTTTTTATATCATCCACATACACAGAACAAGAATTACTTGAGTCAATTTCAGAAAGACAGCTGTGATACAAAAAGTATTCATTTTTCTTCATTATATTTCAAGGCTTAAATCGAATAAAAGTTTTATAATGATCAGGAGAATAATACCATTCATTACCTCCTCCTATAACTATACGTTGCGCCCCTGGTCCCCTAATTCCTGGAGTAGGATGAACATACTCTTTATAGAACCCTTCTACTCTTTGAGGCAAAATACTTTCTCTATTGTTAAAAATAGTACCGTCGTGGCTATAAGGAACGGTTTCTCCATTTTTTATACGCTCTACCGTTGAAGAAAGGTTTAAGTCTTTGGCAGTAATTTCAATTAATGTAGATTTTACATCCAAAACTTCTCCCGTCCACGGATTAACATTATTTTTGTGAGCATACTTTATAGCAGATATCGAACCTGAAACTCCACCTATAGGAGCTCCGAATATTGCTCCATTTAACCCTGCTTGATTTGCTTCTTTTATGCTTCCGGTCAAAATTAGATTTGTAGTAAATCCACCTGCATATCCTCCTGTTGCTCCTCCAATTGTCCCCGTTATTGCTCCTTGCAGCACAGGACTACTAATGTTTGTTCCATTTATAATAGCCCCCCCGAGGTATTTTGCTCCCCATTGTCCAGCAATACCTCCTGCATACGAAGAAACGATCCCAACACCGCCTCCTATTGCTATATCCCATCCTTTTGCTCCTCCTAACCAAGCATTTGTGGCGCCAACGGTTGCTCCTCCCCATATCCAGCCTCCAAATTCAGGATATAACGCACCAAATCCCGCAACAGCACCCGAACCAAATGCGGCAGCACCATGGCCTAATACAGTCCAAAAATCCCCTTTTATATTTCCCTGAACAATATTCACAGCCAAATTGACGACACCACCAATAACAGCTGCTATTATATCATCAATAATGGCATATTCCCCACTTTCATCCACATACACCAGCGGATTATTCAAACAATACGAGTACCGGTTGAAGTTCTGCGAAAAGTCCGGCATCTGCACGTATGGGTCGGGACTAAGAAAGCGGCCGAGAACGGGATCATATAAACGGGCGTTCATATTGATCAACCCGAACATCGGAAGATGTTCATGACCCGTATAACCACGCCCAAGCATTAATTCCGTCTCGTTGTCGGGAAGATAGACGACATGCGTCTCCGGATTACGCAAACGTCCCCACGCATCATAACTCAGCTCCTGAACAACCGTACCGTTACCGTTTACAAGATGAGTCATATTACCAAGATAATCCCGACAGATATAATACAGCGCCCAACCGTTCCCCGTATTCATATACACGGCCGGAGCCGTATAAGCATCCCCGCCGATATAAAGCCGGTGTTTTTGAGAATTCCCCATAACGTCCGTTTCGTAACGGCCGCCAAGGTAGTAACGCGTATAGAGCGGTTTGCCCCCTTTCTTTACCGTCATCTTTTGGCGATCGCCCGAGGCATTATATATAAACGAGGCTTCGTAGCCGTTTTCGGTAATGACGGACGGTCGATCAAATGAAGTATATCTTATAGTCTGCTCTCTCGGAGGGATTACTTTATTTGTGCCTATATCCGCACCGGAGAGAGCGTAAGGCTTATCCGGCGTCTGATAATGGAATGTACCCACATCGCCTTTTTTCGTAATATTCCCTTTCGGGTCATAATCCATAACGATGCCTCCATACGTTTTCAGACGATTCAGATTGTCGTACGTAAAGTTTTCCTGTTTGTTCCTCCGGTTATCTTTCCGATAAGTCAGATTCCCCCTCGACACATCAAAACCGTAGGTGGAATTCAAGAACGTACCCCCGGCTGGCGATTGAGCGGTCCGTCCCGTCGGAATCCCATAGACATCGTACGTATAAGTACGCGTTACCGGCCCTGTCGTAACCGACAAAGGCTGGCTGAACGGATTTTCCGCATTGAGCTTCCATACAGGGCTGCTTTCCCAATGGATACCGTTCATATGGCCATGCGAGTAGGTATATGCTTCCGTACCGATAGCCCCCGACTGTGAAGCGTAGCGAACAGACGCAAGATTCCCTGCGGTATACGTATATGTCTTTTCAAGCCATTTACCGTCGGGGGCATTATTGCGCTCTTTAGCCAATCTTCCGTAACTGTCATATTCGTATACGGATGATATTCCATTGTTTGAACTCTCCGTCGTCAGTTGTCCATAGCCGTTATATGCATACGAGGTAGTAAACTCGGGTAACACCTTCGACGTAAGCCTCCCATATACGTCATAACTCATCGTCTTGACACGATTGTCGGCATCCGTTTCGCGTTGAAGATTGCCTGAAGCATCGTAAACGAAGGTGCGATTACCGGCACTCGGATCATGTATGGCTGTCTGCCGCCCGTAAGCGTCATAAGAAAAGGTTGTTTTAACATTTCCCGGAGCTGTGATCGTTACCGGCTGGCCATCGGGACGCAACGTATAAGTAATCGTACCGGCAGGATCCGTAACACTGACCTGTTCACCCATTGCATTATAGACACTTTTATGAGATATCCCGTTTTTTGTTTCCGTAATACTGTTTCCGGCATACGTATAAGTCGTCGTTTTTCCGGAAGCATGGGTCTGTTGGGAAAGTCGGCCGTAGCTGTCATATCCATAAGTATTCCATTTTGAAGCGGCACCTCCTTTAAAAGGCAATGATTCCTGAGAGATGCGGCCGGCATTATCATATTTCGTATCCGTACATACGTCCTGTCCATCCGTTTGGCGGATGCACTCTCTTACTTTTCTTCCGAAGGCATCGAAATATATTTTTCGTTCCGGTTTTCCCGTGAGCGTCTCCGTCATGCCATACACGCTGTTTACAACAGCATTTTCCCATGAATAAACAACCGACGACTGGGTTTGATCCGGATAGACGGTTTTTACCAATCTTCCCATACCATCATATTCATACGCAGTCGTAGTATTCAAAAAATCTTTTGTTGAAGCAAGCTGCCCTGACGAATTGTAGGTATGAGTCGTTACTCTCGACAACGGGTCGATGGTTCTAAGCATATACAGACCGTCGGACGAATATTCCGTTCTGGTTGTCAATACATGAGGCGATGCATAGGCACGTGTCGAATGCGTAATCATATTTCCGTATCTGTCATAATCAAAAACATCTTCAGATGTCTGTTTGTTCCCATCCCCTGTAAAATTGACTATTTTCCGGGGCAAATATCCGGCATTATACGTAAATACCTGCTTGTCTATCCATGTTCCCGTCTCTTTGGTTACTCTTTTTTCCACAGATTGAGGCAGACCGATTATCCACAGGTTCTCTGCTTCACGGTTAATATAAGATGCAGTGACCGTTTCAGTCACATCATTTCCATGGCGTGTAACAATGCTTAACGGGTTAGCCCATGTATCGATTTGAGTGCATTCAGCAGTCTTCACCACTCCTGTCAGATGATCGGTGGTCGTACTTTTCCGCACATAGGGGACAACTCGTTTGGAACCATTATAGACATATGAATTTTCATATACCGAAGTAGAAATTTTCATTCCGGAACGTGTCATGATCTTCTGTTCCTTAATAAAAGGATAAAAATAATCCTTCTCATATCCGTATGTAGTAATTACTTTTCGGTCTTTATTATCATCAATTGCTTCTACTTCTCCGAATCCCAGGAACCCTTTCCCCTGCACATGGGTACGAGGGTCTTTATATCGATACCTTGTTGCTTCGGAATAAGCCCCTGTACTCTGTGTGATATTGCTGACTACATATAAAGGGTATCGACTGTTGATTACGGGAAAAGATTCGTTATTTCCCGTGACGGCACAAACGGAATTACTTGTTATCGGTGCGTACTGAAATGAAGTATATGCTCCTAATCCATTCGAGATTGTTTCTACAAGCAGATTCTGAGGATCAGAAAAAGACCTGATAATGTAAGTATTCATATAACGGGCACAGCAGAATTCCGATCGACCATCGCCGTCAAAATCAGCCACCTGAAACAGATAATCATCATATTCGATATTATTATATGATAAATAGACGTCTCCAGGTCGTAAATTCGATGAGTGATAAGTGGTATGAAAGCCATTTCCATGAAAAATTCCCACCTTCATTCTGACAACATTATCTACGATCTGCATATGAAAAATATCCGATTTCCCATCTCTATTAAAGTCTGCCACAAATACCTTAGCCCGAATATCAGCATTTAAAACGTCCTGTTTTACATATCCTTTTCCGGTTGAAAACAGAATACTTACATCGTCATAATCTCCCTGATGCCATCGCTGTATCAAAATGTCTGTTTTACCGTCTCCGTTAAAGTCGCCAAAATAAGGAAAATAGTAATTTTTTATCTGTGAAGTCCTGAATTCCGACAATTCCACAAACTGTCTTCCATTCAACTCATAAACTTTAGCCCCATGCCTGTCGATTACCAATAATTCCGACTTTCCGTTTCCATTCAAATCACATATATACCTACTGTTCGGATAATAATATTTAATGTAATCCGATCCCCAGTCGGTAATACCCCCTGAGGCAATTTCACGTCCTTCGCCATCAAATACCTTCGAATTGTTTTTAATTAAAATATCATGCCTCCCATCTCCATCAAAATCTCCGACAAATGCCTCATTTCCATTCGTATTAAATCCTTTATATTGATATACAAGCTTCTCTCCGTCAAACACATAATAATTATAGCGTTCCGTTCCATTGTGCGCTCTGGAAACATGAATTACATCCATTTTCTTATCGCCGTTTACGTCTGCCAACATAAAATATCGAAATTCTCCGAAAGCACGTATCGGAATCGTACACTTCTTGGCAAAATAAGTTTCGCCAATTCCATGAAGCGATAAAAACAAGGTGGCTACATCTTCCTTAGAATTACCCGATAACTCTTCCGGATACGACAGAAAATCCATACGGCCATCTCCGTTAAAATCGGCAAACAGCGGCTTATTTCCTTTTCGTTGTTCCGACAAAGCAGCAATATATTCATTTTTATACGAATCCGGATATCCATAATATATGCGGGTCGGATTATATTTTTGGCCATTTTGTCCGCTCTCAATAATTTCCGTCAGCTGGGTATAAAGACCGTTCTCGTACGTATTATAATTAAACTGATATTGCTTAAGCTGCATCTGACCGATATAGGTAGATATATTTTTCAGAATTTTGTTGCTGTTTAATACCGCTCCTGCATAATATCCTGTTTGCTTATCTTTTCTTGTTTCGTATGAAAACCGAATACTGCGTCCGGATGCATATTCTATACGATTTAGATAAAACTCTCCATTGTTTATTACTTCTTCATATTGATACGAAATCACATTTCCCTGTTTATCAATCACTCGAGATAACAGCCAAAACAAAGCAGTACCATCTGAAGTTTCGATGTTTGAATCTGAAGTTACACCAAATTCTCTTATTGTTCCATCTTTACTTTTTACTGTAAACCCCTGAAATGAACCGATTATTTTATAGGTAATATCTACCGTCGGATCATTTTCCAGCCTGTATTTAGCTCCGTTCATCAGATTCTGTCCGGAAATCAACATCAGCCTCTGTCCGTCCAACACCACATTATCTTCATGCGATAAGGTGGGAGCTTTTGACATACCATCATGATAAAATGTTTTACCACTGCGTGATATGATAGAAAATGCCGACAGATTCCATCCGTATCCCAATAAACCGATACCCGATTGACTACTATACCGCACAGATATATCAGGCTTAAATCCGTTAATACCTTCCGGCACTTCGATTGGAACACTATAGCTGGCTGCTCCTGTAAGAGTAATTTCGGCCATACCAACTGTCGAACCGACAGCCATACCTCTTGACAATGAGGCAGGTGAAAAGGTTCTTTTCTCGTCCCGCGGATATTTATTTTTCAATTGAGGTTTTAACATATTGTAATAGAAAGAAGGAAGTTGCCAAGCATCCAACTCATTAGCATCATCTGTCTCATTATGATAGTTTCCCCATATACGATATCCGGATGGATTATAATTGTCCGAAGAAGCCTCGCTCTCTGCTGTATAAACATTCGTCTTCTGTGCATATCCTGTCACTCCAAGGATAAGGCAGCTACATATTATATAAATAGTTATCGTTATTGGTTTCATATTTGTTCTAATAAAATCAATGAATGAAAAGTTTTTCACGTATGTATTCCAATATTTTTTTTCATCTGTTATATTCATTTTCAGTTCTTTTTACAGAACCAAGACGGCGAGCAACCCGATTACCGGATGCATCATACAAGTATTGGAAAGTGGATGGTGCAGGCGGGGGAGGAGGAGGAGGATTTACTGTGGTACCGACATTCAATACTCCTCCTTTCATCACATCGAAAACTCCATTGATAATTATTTCACCCGGTGCCATGAGAGATAAATTTCCCCCACTCAATACCTTCACATTAGTAACTGTTAGACTATTACAACCATATACGGTCTGATAAGATGAAATGGTTTGATTGGTAAAACTGTTAACACACGACCTGAGTTGTATGACCGTTGAGCTGCTATCTACTTCCTGTTTTACGGTACGATCCTTTTCTATTTCTTTTTTTTGATCTTGTTGCGCAGAAAATCGACAAACAATAAATGCAAAAGAAATAAGGAAGGTATACTTTCTTATAAATACATTTATTTTCATAGCCTTATCACTTTCATTCCGCTATTTAGTTAAAATCATTCGTTTTGTATCAACAAGCTTCCCTTCTGCAATCAGAGAATATAGATACATTCCCGGGCCTAATTTAAGCCCATCCACAATAACTGAATGCTGATCACTATTTATGGATATTTGCTTTACCATATTACCCTGCATATTGAAAATACAAATGGAAGCATTACGAATACTTTCAGGTAATGAAAATTTGATCTCCGTATGGTCCGTAAATGGATTGGGAGCATTTTGATACAACACGGGATTGGAAATATCAGAGATTTCATCGGATAACATGCCGGACTGTAATCGTATAGAGCCGAATGATAAACGATCGACTTCTGCCTTTAACTCTTTAATGGATTGTATCAGAAGAGGAATAATTTCAATGTAATTAACCGATAAATAACCATTATCTTCTTCATAAACCAACTCAGGATATATTTTTTGCAACTCTTGAGCAGCCAATCCGAAATGTTTTTTCCGGAACATTAGAGAATGTTCATCAAATAAACCTCGCTTATTCGATTTCAACGTATCGCTTTGTGGTTCAAAATAGACTTGTTTATAATTATATGATATCGGACGGAGAGCCGTGATCTTATCCAAAACGGAATATTGATGCTTCCCCAAAGCAGAAACTATACCATTACTACCTATTTCTTCTACGTTTTGTTTATAACGGATATCCGAATTACCTGTTACCGTACCAATAATTGTTCCTGTGACCTTTACATTACCATTGAAATATCCGGCATACTTTCCGTCAATATAAATACCTTGAAGCGTTCCGATTGTTCCTAAAATTCCTGTACCATTATTGCTTCCGTTCAGATTACCGATTACTCCATAATTATAACCGGGTGTCGCATTGGCGGCCGTACCAACAATCCCAATAGCTCGGCCCGAATTTAATGCAGAAGGACTTGATACAGCGCAATCAATCCCTATATCTCCACGAGCAGATGAAACCACATTCCTAGCCATAAGCGCCGTACCCCAATAGTTTAGATGATAAGGACTCTTTCCTTTTCCATTAATAATCATCGTTACCATATCACTTTCAAATATATTTCGCATATGAGGATATCCCGGTGCGCCTACAGCAAAATTAGAGACGGGGGCCTGAGTAATTCCAATACTTACCTTTCCATCATGCGAAACCTTTAACTGAGCAAACAATGTGGAAGAAAAAATACATAAAAATGTAATGCCAATAATCTTTTTCATTTTTTCACTATTTTAATTATTGATAAAATAAATACTCTTGCAAACTTAATGGTTATGTCATTTTTTCAACAAGAAAAGACTGTCACAAAAATGTCATATTTACATCCTGACAATATGTGATTTTTTTGTGACAGTCCACATAGCTTTAGAAATCCCGTATAAAGTCATGTAAAGGTATTGATGATTTTGTTGTTTGACCGGTTATCTTTTTATACAACCGAACATGATGCATGGATACACCGGATTCCGTCATAAAAAGCAAAGGAGCCATATTTCTTCTTCTGACTCCGATTTTAAGTAACAAACATGCCCTGATATCGCGTTCTTCAAGAGAAGGAGCAATTACCTTCAAGCGATAAGTAAATCCATTATATGTTTTATCAACAATTTGTGTAAGCATCTTCCAATCTTCATCTATCGGTCTCCATTCTCCGGAATGATGGAATTTCGATAAAATAGGCTCATTTTCTATCTTATTTTCTATCTGCTGCTGCTTCATTTGTTCTTCTATTTCACATAAACGTTTTCGTGTTTGCCTTTCACATATCCTTAATTCTTTCAACCATTCTCGTAATCGTTGATTTTGTTCGATATATTTTATATGGACACACTTTAATCGGCGATTTATTAAAGAAACTTTTATGGCAATCATTGCTAAAAAGAAAGCAATGACCGTCATTCCGAAAGCCCAAATAATATTTTGCCTGTTTTTTTCTCTAAGGTACTATATTGTTCTCTATCATGATAAAATTGCTTTTCGTCTAAATTCAGACTTATTATATTTAAACGCAAAAAAGAACTTTGCAGTGGCCCCTTGCTTACTTCTTTGATGCTTGTGATAGTAGTTGCACTCACCAATATCTGCATAAAACTACCTCCGAATCGATTAATCATATGTCTTTCTCTTTCTTGAGCATATGCTTCAATAAAAAAGAAAAGACATAAAAACAAATAAATGTTTTTTTGGCTCATATCTCAATGATGTGTTTAACATAGTTATCGCTGCAAAGATGATAAATAAATTTAGAAAAACAAATTTTCAGGCTTTGATCTATAAAATATAACACTTCAATGCAAATTAAAGAAAAAGATTTCTTTTAGCGTATAAAAGTTGAATTTATATTTTGACTTGTTATTAATTTCACATGATAGCTATTCGATTATATCATAATTAAACTCTTTATAATTTAATTATTGAGAGATATAGAGCCGGAAAAGGGTATTGATGTTCTGAATCTATCTTTTTTCTTTATAATGTATTCAACTGTTTTTATTGCTTTGTTGAAAGTAATTATTTTATTGCAGAGATAAAATATATTTCTCTATAGATTGGCAAATATATTCCTATAATGCTTTAGTAAATGCTCTTTTTTAGAAAGAATATGCGTATGTTTAGGGAATAGATTGTGATGATAAAGTTGTATGTGCACAAGATTAAAGAGAATATTGTAATGATTAAGTAACAAGTGCGTATGATTAAACAATATATGGATAAGATTAAGTCATATATTCGTATTTTTATTAACATTGTTCATATTCTTATTTACGGTTTGTAACAAATAAAGTATGTGATTCGTACTTTCATTAACATAGGTCATCTATTTATTTATAGTTTATAATAAATCAAATAGAATATTCGTCTTATCAACTATATTGTTGCTATCCTTATTAACAATTCAGATAAAATTATTTCATCCTTTTAACTGTTAGACTTGTCTTCTCTATGATTTATTTTATGGTCTCAATAAATAATTATATATTTTATATACAAAGCGAAGTATTCATAGCCGAACACCATATCCTAAGAACAGATATATAAGTATTATTATAAGAAGAATAACCACTCTAAACACATCTTTCACATACCACAACTCTTGAAGTAAAAAACATTAATTTATTTTTAATAAATACATCTATTTGGGAAATAGTCTTAACTCAAATCCCGTAATAGAAAAAAACAACTACGATCAACCGATCCATATCTGATCATTTTCCTGCTTTTCTAACGCGTAACATAAAAGATTATATCAGGCTTACAGCCCTTTGCCGAGGTGGTGGATTTTTTTTCTCCTAATGCTTCGCATTGGGCTGAATTAATACGCCCTTTCAGGGCTGTTTTTTTTATGGTTATTTTTAGGGTAGATGATTCGAAGAAGCAGTCTTAACTCAAATTCCATAATAGAAAAAAACAACTAGGATTAATCGACCTATATCTGATCATTTTCCTGCTTTTCTAACGCATAACATGGAAGATTATATCAGGCTTACAGCCCTTTGCCAAGATGGTGGACTTTTTTTCTCCCAATGCTTCGCATTGGGCTGAATTAATACGCCCTTTCAGGGCTGTTTTTTTGGGGTTATTTTTAGGGTAGATGATTTGAAGAAGCAGTCTTAACTCAAATCCCGTAATAGAAAAAAACAACTACGATCAACCGATCCATATCTGATCATTTTCCTGCTTTTCTAACGCGTAACATAAAAGATTATATCAGGCTTACAGCCCTTTGCCGAGGTGGTGGACTTTTTTTCTCCCAACGCTTCGCATTGGGCTGAATTAATACGCCCTTTCAGGGCTGTTAGAGTATTCAGCTATCAGTATTCGGTCTTTCTGAGATTTAGTTGTTTGAATCTTCTTTGTTTAGCGTTTAGCCAACAACTAAATAATTCAATATTTTAATACTTATCCATCTCGGTATCTTTCAGGTAGGACTGAAAGCCTGCTTTATTTCAGCCCCATCCCGTAAGGGTGGGGTATTTGACGTATATATCTTATTTAAAGGGCTGAAAGCCTGAATTAATCTATTGTCAAGGCTTAATGATTATTTACCGGGTAGATGATTCGGAAAAATAGTCTTACCATATAATTCGGAAAGGTGAGATGTATGTTTTATATACAGCGGCGGTGTGTCATAACGGGCAAACGGCTTCGTTGCTTGTGGAATGAGAGCTCGGTCACATACCTTAGTATGCTCCCTCACCCTCATCCTTAGCGCCTTGCTTTTTAACCATTCTTACACACCTAAAGAGGGGGTGCCCAAATATTGCATTTTGACACACCCTTGTATCGTATCTGAGAAATAAAGGCGCAAGATTTTATTTATGCTCGCGCCGTCAGAACGTGAAGGATGCTTTTTCAGAACGTGCCGACGCTTACGCGAGGGGTACGGATGCCGGGCTTGATTTCGCCGTTTATGACAATCAGCCGATGATTATGGAACAACGCGCCGGCTCCGGCACGCGCCACGGCTTCATAAGCGCCTCGATTACTCCAAGTGCGCGAATGCACGTCGTAATGAAGCACCTCGTCGTTGAAGCGATACCAATCGACCGGATGGCGGAGATAATCGGCCGCTTCGCTTTGCAATGTGTCTAACCGTCGCGTATCGTTGGCAGCGCGGGCCTGAGCCATTTGGCGCAGACGGTCGACCGCATCGAAGAAACGCGTATAATTTACTCCGCCGAAGAAGAGTATGGCACTGTCGGCGCAAGCTACGGCGCATCCTCCGGTCAGTGTGCGCGGATTTCCGTCGCTCAAAGGAGGCAGAGCGGTTTCCGTTTCCCATGTTCCGGTGCGAGGCGAGAATGCGAGGACTTCGTCAGGAATCCGGGGCGGCGTTTCGGTTGTTCCGGGCTGAAATCCTCCGGCTAAATAGAGGCGATATTCGTCGTTTCCGCAGCGTTGCGCCACTAAAACGGGCTGTATGCGCGCCGCTCCGGGAAAATCGGGAAGCTTTTCCCATCGACCGGAGTCCGTTCGCACGGAAAGATCGAGGCAATAGAAAGCATGAGACGGTATTCCGTTCGCATTTCCTCCCGCTACGTAGATTTTTCCGTCCATGTACGTCGCGGCGAAGTTGTCCATGGCCATGGGGAGCGACGGCAGAGGACGGATAGTGCAGGCCTCGGCCGTGTCGTTCGCGGAAAGTAAAAAGACATCCGTAAACGAGGACTCGCTGTCGTTGCCTCCTGCACAGACGATTCCGTAGGGTGTGCCGATGCTCGCGCCATAGGCCACGGCACGAGGCAACAGGCCCGCCTTCGTCCATTGGGCGCTGTCGGCCGACAAGTCGAGCGCCCAAATTTCGGCATAATATCGCTTGGTGCCTCCTTCGGCCACCGGTTTATCGGGGAAGTTGCATCCCCCGGCTACAATCAGACGGTTGCCTATGATTCCCGTAAAAGGCGCGGAGACGCCGAGCGAGGCTGTCCCCTCCATGCCCGGTAAATCGGGCAGACGATTCCACTGTATCATTTCCGTTTCTTCTTTTTTGTCCGTGCCGCCGGACCGACACGCGCTCCCAAGCGCAAGCCCCAGCGCGACACAGACGATATAATGTATTTTATTCATTTCTTGCTTATTCAATCACGGCCTGAAACGTCGAAGCCGGCAATCCCGCTCCGTTAATCAGGTTGGCCCGCGTAAACGGCTGCCATCCGTAACGTACTTTCCGCGGACGTGGTACCTGCGGCGAACGCAGTCGGAGACGATGCCCGACAATTTCGGCCTCGGCCGGATAGAAACGTTCGTCTTCGCCGGCCAATTCGAACGTACACAGCGGTTTTCCGTCGGATGTTGTCAATCCTTCGGCGTAACGGAACGAAAGCCAGACGGCCTGCTCACGAAACGCGGCCGAGAGGAACGAAGGTCCTGAAGGAATGACGGACGATTGTCCGTAACTGTGGTTCAACGCGATGCGCGCCAGCCGTTCGCCGACGTCGGTCTTGCGTCTGGGATGCACGTCGAGCGAATCTCCGCGATCACTACTTACCGCCATTTCGCACGACGGAATTTCTTCGGCCAGACGACGCTGCGTATCACGAAACCACGCCCAAGTCGGACGGTTCAGGCTCGATAATTGCACGAAATAGAAGGGCAATGTTTCTCTCCAATAGCTTCTCCAACTGTTTACCAGCATCGGAAAGAGCTTACTGTACGCTTCCAAATTATGCGCGTTCGACTCCCCTTGGTACCACAGCACACCTTTGAGCGGATAACGCGCTAATGGAGCGATGCCCGCCTCGAACAGATAACAAGGTTCGTAAGGATGACGCTGCAACGGGATCGTCGCTTCTTTGAGGTTCAATGTCGCACGCTCACGCACCCAATCTTGTATGAAATCGTTCTTCGTCCAGTCGTATAAGAGGTCGGGGAATTCAAATTCCACCGTTTTCCGGTCGATCCACGCCTCGGCCGGCGAGCCGCTCACGGCATTCGAAATCAATCCCACGGGTACTCCGAGGCTGTCGGAGAGCATGCGGCCGAAAGCCATGGCAATGGCCGAAAAACGGTCGGCCGTTCGTTCGTCGCACGGCTCCCATCGCGTGTCGTGGTAATATTGCAGGCGGTTCAACGAGTCGAGCGCGGTCTTGCTCCATGTCGACGCGCCGGTATGCCAGCGAGGTTTCATGTCGAAGAAGCGTATCTGCGGATTCTTCCGCGCGAAATCGAGCAGTTTCGCACGTTCCGCGGCGTCGGCCTCCGACGTTCGGAACGCCATGTTCGACTGTCCCGAGCAAAGCCATACTTCACCGACGGCCACCTGCCTGTAAGTAAGTTTGCGCGAAGGCGTCGCGACGGTAAGCACCAGTCCTGTCTGCGCGGGCATGGGGCCGAGCATGACGGTCCATCGTCCGTTATCGGATGTTCGGACCGTTTTTGTCTGCTTCGCGATCGTTACGGTGACGGTCTCTCCCGCATCGGCCGTTCCCTCGATCGTTAACGCGCGATCCCGCTGCAAGACCATATGATCCGAATAGATGGCAGGCATTTTCAGTCCTCCGAAATCGCCGGTCACGGCCTGATAAACGGTCTTCGCCAGTAATCCGGCGCCTTCCTCATCGGGATGAAGAGCATCGGGCAACAAATCGGGACGATGGTATAACGGTTCCTGCAAATCAATCAATCCTACGCCGGCCCATCGCGCCACCTGTTCGATTTTCTCCTGAATCATCCAATACCAGTCGCGCGTGCCGGATTTAAACCGGCGATGCCGGTGCGCAATCGGCGTCATCCGGCATACCCAGATGCGACATGCGGGGTTGACGCGGCGAAACGTATCGATCAACGCCAGATAATCGTGCAAAAACTCATCTCTGTAGTTCGGCCATGCCTTCGGGTCGGTATCGTTCAGTCCCAAATGAATAATCACCCAGTCGCCTGCAAACTCGACCGCCTTTCTGTATTCTTCCTGCTGCGTGTATGGGCGGAAACCCTTATTCAAAAGCGTCGCTCCCGGTTTACCGAAACTGCCTACCTCGTATCCTTTGCCCAATAATCGCTGTAATTGCGCGGGATACGCGTCGGTTTCACGATGCTTGATGCCTGTTCCGTACGTAACGCTGTTTCCTACACAAGCTACTTTCACTGTCTTCTGTGCCAACCCCATACTTACACAGGTCAGCATCCATATTATTCCTATCCAATACTTTTTCATTGTATATCGTTGATGTGTTATTTCGGTTCGGGCGAAAAAATCAGTCCTTCGAGCGCCTGCTCTCCGTCGGGGGTGACAAATGCGACGGTAAACATCCATTTTACGAGCCGCACTTCGGGAGTTGTAAACCTCCCGACGGGCAGTTTCAGAAACACGTGGTTCCAACCTTTGCGAAGGCGGACACGTACGGGCGCGCGTGCCACGCAATTCTCGTTACCCAGCATCATCTCGTTGCTTTTCCCGGTATGCGTAGCTGTCCAGACGGGCGGCGCGATTTCTTTACCGTTCAGACGGATGCTGCTTTGCCGATTATCCCATGTACCTTGACGAGGAGGCAAGTCGGGTTCCGAACGACTGTAGTTCTGGAACTCGATCCACATGCCTGCATCCTGCTCCTGCGGAGCGTAAACCCATGTATAGGCGTAAGCGGTATGATTTTCCTGCGGATGTTCGTAGAGCGCAGGCACCAAATCGCCCCATACATGGCGCAGGTAGATGCCCGAGCCTGTCACGGTACGCGTTCCGTACGTCTTACCCTTATATTCATACGTTGTTTGGATCTGTTCTTCGGGCGGAAACGCTTTCGAAAGATCACCTCCGTTCGGAAAAGCGTCCGTTACCGTCCATTTCACATGCGTTTGCTTGACGTAAGGGAACGGATACCCTTTAAAATGATGAGTTTTGTGCCAAAGCATCCGTCGTTCGAAATCGGCAAATGCTCGGAACGGTTCGGAATGTTCGTCGGGAAGGATAACGCCGTTCCGGTCGAAGTATTCCAGTCCCCCACCCCGCCACGCGCGTTCGGCTATGGCAAGCATGTTCGGATAAAAGCTGTTCTGAAGGATGATACTCCGTTCATCGGGCAGAACACGGTCGTTCCAGATGCCGAGGATGACGCCCGCGAGGTCTTTACTGTCGTGTTCTTCGTTATAAATACGGCTGTTGTACAGCGCAACGATATCTCCGAACGTATCGAAGTGATTCAGATAATGAAAGCGCGAATCAATGGCCGGTATGCCCGGCTGCGCTTTGCCGCGATAGCTCCAAAGTTGCGTCATGTCGATCTCGCCGGGCTGATATGTCCAACCCGGATTCCACGAAATGACTTTTTTACCCCGAGCACGGACAAAAGCGACCATTTCAGGCACAAAATGAGGATTTGTAAACTCGACCTCGTCCGTTCCGATATGCAGATACGGCACATCAAAGACTTCACACGCTTCATCAATCAGTGTCTTCAGGATATTCATGCCCTTTTCGCTCTGCATACTGCAACCAAAGGCGCGTTCAAAGGCTGCACTATGTCCGGGCATGTCGATTTCGGGGATGAGGGTCACGAAATGTTTCCGGCAGAAGTCGACCAGTTCGCGTGCTTCCTCTTGTGTGTAGTATTTTCCCGGCAAACGAGTCATCCGGGCGCTGTCGTTAAGTTCGGGGTAACGTTTGCTTTCGAGCCTCCACGCTTGATTCTCGGTGAGATGCCAATGAAACGTGTTGATTTTGTAACGGGACAACAGGACGATCTCCCGTTTCAGCTCTTCGAGCGAGATATACGACCGTCCGACGTCGTGCATCCATCCGCGGATACGGAAAGCAGGCCAATCGGTGATCCGGCAGCCGTGCACGCGTACGCCCCGTTCGGTGCGTTCCGTCAGTTGACGGAGTGTTTGCATCGCCCGATAGACTCCTTCCGGTGTTATCGCCTCGATGCGTATATGTTCCTGCGAAACATGCAGCGTATACGCTTCGTCTTTGTTGCGAAGCGCTTCGGGGATATCGGTTACCCAGCCTACTTCGAAGCGTCGCGAAGCGTTTGTCTTTTCTTTGACCTGCCATTCGTCCGCCCATTCCGTCACCATGCCTTTTATCTCTTCCGGTACCCGAAAATCGACTTCTTCACAAAGAAACATTTCGTCCGACCGGCTTATCTGTTGAGGCAAAGGGAGCAGTTCGCTCCTTACGGACAAGGCTACGAAAGCAAAAGCGGCCCAAAGAAAAGACAAACGATGCTTCATCGTATCAGGTCTTTGATTTTAACAGCCTGAAAGGTCATGTGCGCCACACTCGATTCGTAAAATATCCCGACGGTCTCACTGTCGATCATCGACAGACACGAGTATCCCCAGCCTTCTTCTTCGTCGAGAAGTACCTGATGCGCGGGCAACCACGTAACGCCTCCGTCGAGACTCGCCTTGATGGTGATGTGATGGCGCCCTTTCGTCGTGTTGGGATTCGAGAAGAGCAAGAGGTCTTTGCCGGTGACGTTGTCTTTCGCTTTGATGCTAATCAAACTTGCCATGCAAATCGATTCCGGCAGGGCGCTGCGGTTCGACGAGTGTTCCGTCCAACTTTTCCCCAAGTCGCGCGTCGTACTGACGGCACGGCTTCCTCCGCGATTATCGCGCATGTTCAGCATCAGTACACCGGGCTCCAGCTCGGCCACTTGCGCCTCCGTGGTGTTGGTACGCGCCGGTTGATGGATATGCCACGTTTCCCCACGGTCTTTGCTGTACATAATGCCTGCGTGAGGGACACGTACGGAGTCGATAAACTGAATCGGGAAGACCAGTGTGCCGTCCTGCATCGTGATTCCCCTTCCCGGCCCTTGCAGCAGGAAGCACCACGAAGGATCTTTCACCTGCGACGTGATATTGATCGGTTTGCTCCATGTTCGGCCGTCGTCCGTACTTTTCACCATCATCAGTTGGGCTGTTTCATCGGGTGTCATTCCGGGCATGGAATTCGTCCATGCGCGCGCATTGCCCATTCCGTTCGTCCATGCCGCAACCACCCAGACGGTGTTCGTGCGTTCATCGACAAGGATGGACGGATCGCCGACTCCATTCTGTCCCGACGGCAGTCCGTCGGCCTCGCCGAACGACATGGCTATACGCATCGGCTCCCATGTCTGCCCTTTGTCGGTGCTGCGGCTCAGCCCCACGTCGACATGCTCCTGCAAATCGGCACTGTTATTGTAACGTACATCATAGACTCCGAGCAATGTTCCTTGGCTCGTGGTCACTAACCCGGGGATACGGTAAGCGGCCGATCCGTCGTCGCCCGCATGGCGTACTCCGATTCCCATACGACGCACAGCGGCCGGTTCGCCGGCAATAACGGCCGGTTTATCGTTGATAACGGCCTCCGTCACCGTCGGGGTGAGCTTCGACAGCAGTGAAGTCTTTCGATCCATCTCCACACTCACCCAAAAATAGTTGATGCCTTTGACCATTGGCTGACGTGTTTTCAGCGTCAGCGTATTTGCGACGGTCGTCACTTCGTCCTGCCGCACAGAATAGGACGGATTGGCCGATCGTGTGTTACGGATATTGTGCGAAGAAACATACGTCACCGGTGCGAAATGGGAGCCGCCTTTTGTGGGCGCTTCCGTCCCGGCATAAAACAGACGAACGGCTTTTACCTCCGTCAGTTTGTCTTCGTTGCCGAAGCGTATGGTCAAGCGGTTCAACACATCGCCTTTCGTCGCGTCAGGAATGCGGATACGGAACAGCACATTGTCCGTCCGGTCGATCAGGATCGGAATCTGCGGGTTTTGTACATACACACTATCCGCCGCTCCTAACGTCTGCATCGATGCAAACAATCCAACGATCCAAAAAAACTTTTTCATACGATTGCGTTTTATCATTTAAAAGCCCAAAGAAAGGCATATTTTTTCGAATCGCACTTCCTTTGGGCTTGTTATTTATTCATTATTCATATCCCGGCGTCTGCTTGAGGAGGGGATTGATGTTCATCGTATTGATGTCGAGAGGCCAGAGCAGTTTGTGCTTTTCGGATACACTGATAAGCGGACTGCCGGCGGGATAATTGGCCGTTGCAGAGAAAGCCAGTGAGTTTTTCGAAGCATCCTGCATGCGTACGACGTCGAACCAACGCTTGCCTTCCCATACGAACTCTTTATCGCGCTCATGCAAAATAGCCAGTTCATTGGTGGCAAAATCGCTTTCCTTATACGAATGTTCTTCGTAATGGTTACCATAAGCGCGTTTACGCACCTGATTGATATAATCGGCACACGGCTCTCCCAACGCATTGCTCACTTCCGCCATCATCAGTAATGCATCGGCATAACGATAGACGATAACGTCGGCATCGTAGACACGATTGTTATTTTCATTGATCGAACCAACGCCTTTCTTCATCACACATCCGAAAGTGGCAGGAGTCTGTTCCGGTTTATTGTAATATTCGAGGAATGTAGCATCACGACGAGTATCGTTCGTATGGTATGAAGACCAGAAATCGTACGTGTATTCGCTACGAAATACTCCGCCTGTACCTTTCAGATTAAGTGTATCTTTTTCAATCTTCTTTCCGTTACGGCCGTATACCTGATTGATAAACACGGCATCCTGATAAAGAAATGTCCCTGCAGCATTTGTCGCTTCGCGATCGGCAAAATGCAGCGTAAAAATAACTTCCTTGTTATTACGGTTACTTGTACTGAAAATGCTTCCGAAGTCTTTCAGGAGTTCGAATTTACCGACGATTTCATTCAGTGCCGTTTTCGCGACTTTCAGATCGTCCGTACCGGTAGCCGTATATCCATGGATGGATACTTTGGCCGCCCATAAATAGATTTCGGCTTTGAGCATCAAGGTAGCGGCCTTCGACCACATCATCTTCGGATCGTTGTTGCTTACCGTCTTACCGGCATAATATTCTTCCGATTTCAGGATGTCTTTCTTGATGAACTCCATCGTAGCCTGCGGCGTAGCCCGTTCGACATAGAATTTCTCGGCTGTTGCCTTTCCGTTGAGGATTTCGGTTTCCGTAACGATCGGCACACCGCCATACGTCTTATAGAGCATAAAATAGTACAGTGCTCTGAACCCGTAAGCCTGTGCCAGCAGATTTTTACGGTTCTCGTCGCTCAAAAACGTACATTTGTTTTCGACCTGATCGATAAAATGGTTCACATGAAAGATATTGCTGTAAAGCCCATACCAATTGATGATACCTGTGCGATCCTTATCGAGTAGATTAGATCGTTCGTTGGCATAGTCGAGACTGGTGTTCAATGACGAAGTGCCTACACGCTGGGTACCTCCCCGCATTTCGCCCAGATGATAGAACATGAAATAGCTGTTTCTCAAGTTTCCGTGCAAGCCAATAAGTGCACCGTTCACCTGCGCTTCGTTTTTCCAAAAATTTCCGCTTCCGAAATAATCTTCGGGAGCCAGATTCAATGAATCGCACGACATGAAAACAACGATGGAAGCGATCCATAAGACGATATGATTGACTATCTTTTTCATATGCTATATATTGTATATTCGTTAATTATATTAAAAAGTTAAATTAAGCCCGAAAATAACCGTACGTGGCAACGGATAGCCGCCGTTATTGTTCGCTTTTTCGGGAGAGAAGAGGTGTTTGGCCTGCGTCAGATACCCTAAGTTCTGTCCGGTCACGGAGAGTTCTACGGCATTGAGTCGAGCTTTCTGAATCCATAACGACGGTAACTTGTAAGCTAGTGTCAATTCGCGTAAAGCGAGATAATCGCCCTTGTATACGAACATGGATGTAGTGCGTGCATAATTGCGTTTACCCAACTGGTCGGCCCAGACGTATTTCGGATAAGCAGCATTCGGGTTATCGGGAGTCCAAGTATCTTTCGTCTCGGCAATCGTATTAAAGGTTCCCTGTGCGGCTCCCATAAACCAAGGTGTTTTCCAGTCGATCGCTTTGAATCCCAAGGCATAGTCCATACGTGCAGAGAGGGTCAAGCTCTTCCAGCTCAAAGATGTGCTGATCCCTCCGGTCCATTTCGGTACCGTATTTCCGATCTTCACCATGTCGAAGTTATCGATCACCCCGTCGCCGTTGACATCTTTCCATTTGACATCGCCCGGTTGAATGGGAAGCGCGTTCTTTTTCTGCGATTCCGACAATTTATTATATCCTTCGGTGCCTCCGTAAAGCGGGCGTCCTGTCGAGCCGAACCCTCCGGATGTGATATCGATCAGTCCCTGCGGAATTTCGTCCTGCGAACGATAGATTCCTTCGGCCATAAAGACGTAAAGATCATTCGGGCGCTGACCTTCCTGATAACCGCCGACCCACATCTTCTCATCGCCATTGCCGGTATATACCTGAAAAGCATTCTGGCGATTACGCTCAAGGCCGTTATCCGGAAGCTGTATCACTTTATTCGTATTCATGGCTCCGTTCCAGTTTACGTTCCATTTCCAGTCTTTGCTGTCGATAATGCGGAAAGCCAACTCAAATTCAAGTCCCTGATTCTGAAATTTACCGTTATTGGATACGACCGATCGAACCCCCGATGTAGATGGAATCGTGATATTGGCATATTTATCAGTTGTCAGACGATTATAATACGTCAGGTTCGCGTTGATGCGGTTTTCAAGGAATCCAAGATCGAGCCCGACTTCGAATGTGCGCGACTTCTCCCATAACAAGTAAGGGTTGGGAATCGATCCCAACAAGAATCCGGTAGAGCCGTTGTATGTCAGACTTCCATACGATCCCTGTACAGTATAGTTGCCCACAAAGTTTTTATTTACATTTCCGTTCAATCCGAAACTGGCACGCAGTTTACCGAACGAGAGGATATCGGCTGTGCTGGCCATGAACTCTTCTTTGTTAAATACCCATCCGGCCGAGACTCCCGGAAAGATTCCCCACCGATTTTCTTCGGCCAACTTCGAATAACCGTCTTTTCGCATGACGACCGAAAGCAGGTATTTGCTTTGATAGTCGTAATTCACGCGTCCGAAGAACGACATAATGCGCTGACGTGAATGCCACGAATCGATACTCCGCTGATTTTCTTTTTTCGAAGTCAGTCCCAAATCCATAAAATCATCTGTCGGCGCTCCGGAGCCGGCCGCATTGAACCCCTTCTCATACGAATCATAATATTCAAAACCTGCCATTGCATCGAGGTAATGATCTTTGTTAATCTGACGCTTATAATTCAAGATGGCATTGTAGGTCTGATCCAATGTACGTTTATAAGAAGCAAACGTGTTGCGTGCCGTGTTCATATTACCCGGCGAACGGAGATAGTCCTTGTTGAATGACTCATACTTCTCTTCCGAGAAATACCAGATTGTTCCGAGTTTAAGCGAGAGACCTTTCATCAAGTCAAGTGTAAACGACTGATTGATGGTAAACTTATCGGTATTGTTATCACGGATAAACTGTTTAAAGTTATACCGCTGGTTTCCGTCGCCTGCATTCGGTCCGAGCAACATTTCGCCTTTCGCATTGTATCCCCGAAATGTAGGAGGCACGGAGAATACTCGCGAGAAGTAATTCGCTTCATCCGCCTGCGAGGGAGGCAAACCGTACCAGGTAGCATCGGCAAAAGCAAAACTTGAGTTCGAAGTCAGCCATTCTTTTAGTTTATAGTCGGCATTCAACGTGAACGTAATCCGCTTATACCAGTTGCCATAGGCCGTTCCGTCACTCTTATTATACCCTAAGCCCGCGTAGTAGTTTCCTTTATCGTTTCCGCCGTTTACACTCAAGTTATAATCCTGTGAATAGGCCGGAGATTGAATGTTGAATTCATCCATAAACGTATTTTTATAGATGATCTTGTCACCATATACCGGATCGGTCATTGTTTGCCATCCCTGATCGAGCAAGAAAGCGAGTTTGTCGTTATATTTCATCGGGCTCCATACAGCCGTTGCATGCTTGTTGCCATCTAAGGGAGTCACTCCATCTTTGTCGAAATAAGCGTTTCCTGTTCCATAAGGTGTGGCACCCGTCAAACTCCCCAAACTGGACCAAGACTTGACTTTTGTGCCGTCCGGATTCTTCAATTCATCCATATAAGCGTTCTTGTAAGCCGAACGCATCCAAAACAAGTACTGACCGGCATCGAGAAATTGATATGAATCATGAAAATAGTTCATCCCGAACTTGGCTTTCAGATTCACCTCGGCACGGCCGCTTTTTCCTCGCTTGGTGGTTACCAGAATAACCCCGTCGTTAGCACGCGCCCCGTAGATAGCTGTTGCACCGGCATCTTTCAACACTTCCATCGACTCAATATCGTCGGGATTGATATCGCTTAATGAGCTGCGCACCTGTCCATCGATCAGAATCAAAGGCGATCCCGAACCGTCAAAGTTCGTTCCTCCACGAAGCACCAGAGTTGGAGCAGCTCCGGGATTTCCTGAAGTCTGACTGACGGACAAACCGGCTACCGCACCCGACAAGGCTTGTGCCGGATTTGAAAACAACCCTTGACTTAACGTCTCCTCCTTCACTTTTGAAATAGAGTTGGTGACTTTGGAACGTAGCTGCCGTCCGCCATAGCCTGTCACGACAACTTCGCTTAGTTGGGCTACATCTTCTTTCAATACGACGTCGATCTTCGTTTTTCCTGCCACCGAAATCTCCTGTGAAGCATACCCAATGTAAGAAAAAACAAGAACGGCATTCGAAGCAGTCGATAAGGAATAATTCCCGTCAATATCCGTAACCGTTCCGTTCCTCGTACCTTTCTCCACAACAGAAGCACCAATCACCGGTTCACCCAATTGATCAGTAACTGTACCTGAAACATTTTTGTTTTGTTGAGAGACACTCATCTCACTCATGCCAAAGTCACTTTTGGCATGCACTCCATTGGGATGTAGAGATATTAATAAAAATACCCCCCCCATTACAACATTTTTTAACACACTTTCCATAAGTTTGAATATTTATTAATTAATAGAGGTATTTATTCTTCACTTCTTGTCTGCGGTCTGAGGACGCAGGAAGAATAGTTGTATGACGAGAGCGACAGCAACAACGACTGCCAGCATCGCGAAGTCTTTTCCGAGGTTGCCGGCATCGGTCGACCTTCCCAGAATATTCGTAATCACCGCACCGGCAAATACTCCTGTCATGTTCATGACTCCGTAGGCAGTGGCACGGTATTTCGACGAAATAAACTGACACAGAATGGGCATGTTATTCGCATCGAACATGCCGTAGCCAATACCGAAACACAATCCTCCCCCGATAATCGTCGTCAGGTTGTGGCCGAAACCAAGTAACAGCAGTGACGGAATCATCAGTGCCAGCCCGATTGCTCCCGTATAGATGCGTCCCCGGAGGTTGCGCTGTATCCATCGGTCGGAAAGGATTCCTCCGGCAATCACTCCGATGAACGACGACACGGCAATGACGATCGTCGATAACGGTCCGGCCTGCGTCATGTCGATGGACAGGTTTTCGGAGAAAAGCGTTGGAAGCCAGTTCTTCGTCGCCCATCCCGGGAGGCTCGGTGTTGCAAAATAGAGCAAAATGACCCAAAACGAAATATTACCAGCCAGCATACCAAAGCCTTTCAACGCTGATTTTAGGGTTTCGCCCAGCGAGGTAGGTTTCGGAGTGCTTACCGGCGCCTCGCTCTTTTTGTCTTTCAGGAAAAGAATCAACACGATACTGTATATCATACCGATCCATCCGAAGCTCTGGAAAGTTACATGCCAACTGAAAGCACTGGAAATCGTTGCCCCAAAGCCACCCAGTGCCTGCCCGACATACAACCCCGTCATGTGGATGCCGACAGCGAGCGAACGTGTTTTCTCGCGATGATAGTCGGTAATCAGCGACAACCCCGCAGGGATATAGAGCGCTTCGCTGACTCCCATCAATGCACGCAGCCAGTAAACCTGTTCGAAAGTGCTACAGAAGCCCATCATCAGCGTAACAAACGACCAAACAAAAAGACTCCCGACAATCAACCATTTACGATTCACACGGTCGGCAATCATGCCGGCTACCGGACTCATAAAGCCGTAGATCCAAAGGAAAACGGCCATCAGTCGCCCGAAGTTTGCAGCCGATTCCAGCTCGGCAATATCGATCATCATCGCATCTCTCATGGTCGAGAGCATCTGCCGATCCAGATAGTTCAGCAACGCCACGACCCACAAGAGAGCTACAACGATCCAAGGGTAATATTTTGAGTTTTTCATCATCATCAGATTTTAATCGATCATTTAAGCCATGAGTTCACGACACAAGAGATGCGCCTTGATCATCATGCGCGGAATATGGAACGGCCCTTTGAAGAGATTTCCTTTAGCGGGCTGCGCCACGGTTCCGTCGCGATGCAGGTAGCCGTACCATTCACCGTATTGACTGTCGGGGAAGCGGGCATACATGTATTCGTTCACCTGACGGTGCATCTCCAGATATTTTTCATCGCCGGTAGCCTGATAAGCGTAAAGTGCGGCGATTACCGTCTCGGTCTGCGGCCACCAGAACTTCATATCCTGCGAATAGTCCTGCGCCGGGAACTTGCGACAGTCACGGAAATTGATGATACCGCCGAATTCCGTGTCCCATCCCCACTCCCACGACCAGTCGAGAATGGTCAGCGCCGTTTCAAGTAACGCCTTATCCCCGTTTCTGAACGCAGCTTCTTCCATCAGAAACCATGCCGTTTCGATGCAATGTCCCGGATTGATTAACCGGCCTGCCGACGTGTCGATAAACTCACCGTTAGGGCCTACCGTCTCAAGCAGCGCACGATATTCGGGATGCATAAAATGCTGACGAATCTCGTCGATCGACTCATCGATCTGCTGTGTCAGCACCTCATCGTGGATGGCAGCTCGAATACGTGATGCCGTATTGATCAGAATCATACAGAGCGAGTGCCCTTTCGCCTGAAAAGCCGGCAGGTATTTGGGCTCCGTCAAGCCCGGTGTATTCTTATATTTAAGGATCAATTTAAACAGAGCCAGGGCTTTTTCGGCATACGTCCTATCGCCCGAAGCAATCGCATATTCCGACATGGCAATCGCCGCAAACGATTCGGAGAAAAGATAACGACGCTTACGCAAAGGCGTACCGTCGGCAGTGACTTCAAAATACATCCGTCCGTCGCTATCGGTACAGTATCTTTCAATAAAATCAATACCTGATTTCGACAAGGCTAACCATTCTTCGTTACGCTCGATATGGTTATACGCATACGCCAGCACAAACGCGAAGCGCCCCTGAAACCAAACCGATTTTGTCGGGTCATACAACATTCCGTCCCGATCGACACACGTGTAATAGCCTCCGTTAACGCGATCCACCCCATATTTTATCCAGAACGGAAAAATATCCGTCAATAAATCATTTTTATATTTTTCAGCCCAGTAACCTAAATACTCCTTGATATTCATATCCATTTTATTTATTACATCTTTCAAAAAATCCGATTGCTTCGAGCTCTTTTTTCATCGAAGCTTCTTCGGCATCGGTCATATTACGGAAAGGGGTACGGTTTTTCCCGAGATCAAGTCCGATCAACTTCATGATTCGCTTTCCTCCGACAATATTTCCACGATAATTGCAAATCACATTGATGACCTCCTGCGAAAAATTCTGCCGTTCGCGCGCCGTTTCCAGATCGCCGGCTCCCCATGCTTCGATGATTCCGACCAGTTCGCGGCCGTTATAGTTCGTTGTGCCGCCGATTCCGCCTTGTGCTCCTCCCATAGCCAGACACGGAAGAATCGTCTCGTCCTGCCCGTGCAACATATCGAACTTGCCGTTCTTGTAGAGACGACACTGGTTGTATTCATACAGGCTCTCATATGTATATTTAATACCGGCGAAGTTGGGGATACGTCCGTCTATCGTTTGCAAAAACTCGACCATCGACAGGTAAGCACCGTTGAAAGCCGGTATATGATAATAATAGAAGGGAAGTTCGGGTGCGGCGCTCGCAATCTCTTCACAATATTGTACCAATTCTTCCACACGCGCCACTTTGGGAAACGGCGACGCCATCGCACCTGTCCCCCATGCCCCGATCTCCTGAGCATGAGCAGCCAGACGCCGGCTCGATTTCACACACGTGCTCCCCACATGAACAATTACTTTAAAACCCGACGGAACAACCGAAACCCATTTTTCGGCCAGTTTCATCCGTTCGTCCTCTGTCAGCATGTAGCCTTCGCCAGACGAACCGTTAATAAAAACACCTTTTAACCCGTTACGCGCCAACAAATCCGCATATGCTGCTATCGGAGCATAATTCACCTCGCCTTTTTCGTCGAACGGCGTAAACGGAGCATCGATCAAACCTTTTATTTTTTTCATCTTTTTTCTTTATCTATGAAACATTGCCCAAAAAATTATTTTACGGCGCAAAGATAAATAAAATTATTATTTTAAAAACAAGATATTATTAAATTAATTTACAAACCACTCTATAACCTATAAAATCATCGTGTCTGAAGCCTCTTCTCCGCATTTTCTTCCATTTCGAAAAAAGTAACTCAGATTGTCTCCACCTTTATTCCTCCTCTTCTTTTTTTAGCATCGTCGGATATATAGAGCATCGTTTCTTCCGTATAGCTATTCTTTTTTACATACGATTCAGAATAAGGTTTATCCCCATCTTTCAAACGAAAGACAAACGTTACGAACAAAAACAAATCTTTCCTTTTTAGCCCGCCAACAATAGAAAAATTTCCACCAATCGCTTGCAGGTGCAAAAAAATCATTATCTTTGCAGCGCATTAAAAAAGATGCACTATAATGGTGAATGTAGCTCAGCTGGTTAGAGCATCGGATTGTGGTTCCGGGGGTCGTGGGTTCGAGTCCCATCTTTCACCCATCAAGGAATAAGAAAGAGGTTTTCGGAAAAACCGAAAATCTCTTTCTTTTTTATAGCTGTTCATACTCAAGCTCTAAGATTTCGACCCAACACAAAAATCGGATAAAAAGGTTAGAGAATAAATTATCGATTCATTTTAAATATAGGCGTCTTTGTAACATTGATCACGGTGAAACGAAACAAACGCTGAAAAGGCTCTTTTCAAAAGTATACATTATTTTAAAGCGTTCTCTCTATGGGTAGCATAAGAGTCGCATTTTTTATGTAAGTTTGCAGGCCTATTGAAGATGTCCGACGATGGAAGAAGAGTTTGATATACATAAGGCCGGAAATAAAATGCCGGAAACAGAGCGAGAATACGAGAACGCTCTGCGTCCGCTGTCGTTCGAGAGTTTCAGCGGTCAGCCCGAAGTAGTCGAGAATCTGAAAGTTTTCGTAGCGGCTGCCCGTATGCGTCAGGAGGCGCTAGATCATGTATTGTTACACGGCCCTCCCGGATTAGGCAAAACGACGCTTTCGAACATCATCTCCAATGAGCTGGATGTAGGTTTTAAAGTAACCTCCGGCCCGGTTCTCGACAAACCGGGCGACTTAGCCGGCTTGCTCACTTCGCTCGAAAAGAATGACGTGCTTTTCATTGATGAGATTCACCGGCTCAGCCCTATAGTAGAGGAATATCTCTACTCGGCGATGGAAGATTACCGGATTGATATCTTGATCGACAAAGGGCCAAGCGCCCGCTCGATTCAGATCGACCTTGCTCCGTTCACGCTTATAGGGGCAACGACACGCAGCGGTCTGCTGACAGGGCCGCTACGCGCCCGTTTCGGCATTAATCTGCACCTCGAATATTACGATACGGAGACTCTGACGAAGATTATCCTTCGCAGCGCGGGTATCCTGAACATCGGCTGCGCCGTTGATGCCGCACGAGAGATTGCGAGTCGCAGCCGCGGTACCCCCCGTATTGCCAATGCCTTATTGCGACGCGTACGCGACTTTGCTCAGGTAAAAGGCACCGGAAAAATCGATAAAGCCATCGCATGTTATGCCTTGGAAGCTTTACATATCGACCGTTACGGACTCGACCAGATCGACAATAAAATACTCAATCTTCTGATCGATAAGTTTCATGGTGGACCCGTCGGGTTGACCACGATCGCTACGGCGTTGAGCGAAGACCCGGGTACGCTCGAAGAAGTTTACGAGCCGTTCCTCATTCAGGAGGGATTCCTCAAACGTACGCCGCGTGGCCGCGAGGTGACGGCACTTGCCTACGAACATCTGGGAAAAACGATTGCGGGACGTTCCGGAGATTTATTTCAATAAGCGGCATGGCGGGAGGGATGAAACGTCTGGCGAAGGAAACTGCCATCTACGGGTTGAGCAGCATGATCGGGAGATTCCTGAACTGGATGCTTGTGCCCATGTACACGCGCGTGTTGACCGACACGGGTGAATACGGGATCGTCACGAACCTCTACGGATGGACCGCCCTGCTTCTCATTATCCTTACCGGAGGGATGGAAACAGGTTTTTTCCGTTTCATCAACAAAGCCGACGAACGCGAGCCGATGCGCGTCTATGCATCCACGCTTGGTTTCGTCGGGAGCACTTCACTCCTGTTCACCCTCAGCATGTGGGTATTTCTTATGCCCGTAAGTGGTGCACTAGGCTACTCCACACATCCGGAATACATCGGTATGATGGCGGGCATCGTAGCCGTCGACTCTTTTTGTTGCATCCCGTTCGCCTACCTTCGTTACCGAAACAAAGCGATCCGGTTTGCAACGATCAAGCTGTTGAGCATTTTTCTGAATATTTTTCTGAACATCTTCTTTCTCGTTCTCTGTCCTCTTATCGACGCTTCGTATCCCGAATGGATCAGGTGGTTCTACCGTCCTGATTATGGGGTAGGCTACATCATCATCGCGAATGTCTTCACAACGGTTTTTACGTTTTTGATGCTGTTGCCCGATATGATGCCCGGCCTGCGTACCAAGCCGGATATGCAACGCCTAAGGAAGATGCTCGGCTATTCGTTTCCGATACTTATCCTCGGTATCGCGGGAATATTTAACCAGACCGCAGATAAAATTCTGTTTCCACTCCTGTTCGACGACAAAGCGTATGCCGATTCGCAGCTC
This sequence comes from Tannerella sp., assembly GCF_030528505.1. Classification (GTDB taxonomy): domain Bacteria; phylum Bacteroidota; class Bacteroidia; order Bacteroidales; family Tannerellaceae; genus Tannerella. Next base: position 30,358 of record NZ_JAUMYS010000004.1, on the reverse strand, counting down.
GGTATTTACGGCGCCTGTTTTCGGATAGCGGTGGTAATGGTTATGTTCATTCAGGCGTTTCGTTACGCTTACGAACCGTTTATTTTTGCGAAACACAAAGACGTCGATAACAAAAAATCGTATGTTGAAGCGATGAAATATTTTATCATCTTTGCTTTAATCATTTTCCTCGGCGTAATGTTCTACCTTGATTTGCTGAAACATTTTGTAGGTGCGAAGTACTATGATGGTCTTCGTGTGATTCCCATCGTGATGCTCGGCGAGTTTTTTTTCGGTATCTATTTCAATCTCTCGATATGGTACAAGCTCACGGACCGTACGCAATGGGGTGCCGGCTTTTCCTTGGCCGGTTGCGCAATGACGGTGGCCATCATCGTGTTGTTCGTTCCGCAATATGGATTTATGGCCTGTGCATGGGCTTCATTCGCCAGTAACCTGCTGATGATGTTACTTTCTTACGCAGTCGGACAGAAATATTATCCTGTCGCTTACGACCTGCGCTCAGCATTTATTTATGCCGGTATGGCTGCCGGATGTTATTTCATTGCCATGTCACCGCCAATTGATTCCATCGCCTTACGCTTGTTATACCGGACAATGTGCTTCCTTATTTTTATAGGAATCGTTGCCAGACGAGACTTGCCGTTGGCCGAACTCCCTTATATTAATCGATATTTTAGTCATATAAAAAAAATCAAATAATGGAAAATACTTTATACCAACAGATTAAAACTTATCTAATCCGTCATTTCGATGTACGACAAGAAAAAGAAGATGAAATAGACACGATTGAGTCTTTGAAAAAAGGAGTCGAGTTCAGGGGTACCAATCTATGGGTTTTGATTTTTGCCGTGTTCATTGCGTCCTTGGGGCTGAACACGAATTCGACGGCCGTCATCATCGGTGCGATGCTTATCTCACCCCTTATGGGGCCGATTATGGGATTTGGGCTAGGGCTGGGTATCACCGACTTCGATCTGGTCAAGCGCTCACTTCGTCACTACCTGACGGCAACGGCTTTCAGTGTGGCTACTTCAACCGTTTTTTTCCTCATCTCGCCCATCAGCGAAGCACAAAGCGAATTACTGGCGCGTACTTCCCCAAGTATTTACGATGTTCTGATCGCGTTCTTCGGAGGGCTTGCCGGCATCGTAGCCAGTTCCACGAAATCGAAAGGTAACGTGATTCCCGGTGTGGCGATTGCAACGGCATTGATGCCTCCTCTCTGTACAGCCGGGTTCGGACTGGCAAGCGGCAACTTAAGTTATTTCTTCGGCGCTTTTTACCTCTATTTTATCAATACGGTTTTTATCAGCGTAGCAACGTATATTGTTGTGCGCGTACTGAAATACCCTCGCAAGTCGTTTGTCGATAAGAAGCGGGAAAAAACCGTACGACGGTATATGACGATCATTGTCATTTGCACGATTGTGCCAAGCATCTATCTAAGTTATCGTGTATTTGAAGCGACCTTTTTCGATCAGCAGGTCCGCAAGTTCATCAACGAAGAGCTACACTTCCCCAACACACAGATTCTAAACCGCACGGTGACCAATACGCGTGACAAGAAAGAAATCAAGGTGGTGTTGATCGGCCAAACCGTACCCGATATCATGATTTCAGCGGCTCAATTGAAAATGCCCGCTTACGGATTGAAAGGCATTGATCTTGTCGTGCAGCAGGGATTCGGAAATGAGGAGATCAACATTCACGAACTCAAAAACATGTTGATGCAAGACCTTTATACCAACAGCGAAGATTTGCTTCAGGCACAGGCTAAAGAAATCGATTCGCTGAAACATCATCTGGAACATTACAGGAAAACATCGGATATGGCACGTACCATCGTTCCCGAAATGCGGGTACTCTACCCTCATATCGAACGGCTTTCATGTACGCAGACCTATATCGTGGAAACGAATAAGGCAAAGCAGGATACGGTGCTGCTCGTTTATCTGAGAACGCAAAAGGAAATCGGGGCTGAGGAGCGGAAGCAGTTGCGGCAATGGCTCTCGGCTCGTACGAAAGAGAAAAATATCAAACTTATAATCGATAATAAATGAAACGAACAAACAAAATTTGGGTAGCAGTCGTACTGCTACTGGCAACAGTCGGACAAACATTGGCCGACGAAGGAATGTGGGTATTGAAAGAGTTGAACAAGGAAAACTTGACACGTATGCAGGAGCTGGGTCTTACGGTCCCCCTCGAAACGCTATACAGCGAAACGAATTCTTGTGTAGCCAACGCGGTTGTTATCTTCGGAGGTGGCTGTACGGGCATTACGGTTTCGGAGCAGGGCCTTATCTTTACGAATCATCATTGCGGCTACGGTGCGATCCAGAAGTTGAGCAGCGTAACGCACGATTACCTGAAAAACGGATTCATCTCCCACAGCCTGCAAGAGGAATTGCCTGTCGAAGGATTGAAGGTGCAGTACTTGAAGGAAACGGTTGATGTGAGCGGACGTATTTTATCGCATATCAAAGGGATAGACGATGAATTCAAGCGTATCACCAAGGCCGATTCGATCGGGCAGGCAATCTGCGACTCGATCGCAAAAGACAACTCATCGTTAAGTGCCAGAGTGATTCCGTTCTACAGCCGGAATAAATACTATCTGGTTGTCTATAACGTTTTCCGCGACGTGCGTTTAGCCTTTGCGCCCCCGTCTTCGCTCGGCAAATTCGGAGGCGACACGGATAACTGGATGTATCCACGTCATACATGCGACTTTTCCGCTTTCCGTGTCTACGCCGACGCCAACAATCAACCGGCCGAATACAGCGCGAGCAACCGCCCCTACAAGCCGGATTATGTAGCCGAGGTCTCGTTGCAGGGCTACGACGAAAAAGATTACGCCATGACGATCGGTTTCCCGGGTCGCACCAATCGTTACCTCAGTTCGTGGGGGGTACGGCAGCGTATCGAGGACAGCAACATACCCCGTATCGAGGTAAGAGGCATCAAGCAAGACATTTGGAAGAAAGCCATGTTGGCGAGTGATGCGGTGCGTATCAAATATGCCTCAAAATATGCGGGCAGTTCGAACTATTGGAAAAACTCGATCGGGATGAACCGCGGGTTAGCCCGTCTCAATGTAATTGAGCGGAAGAAGACGGAAGAAGCTGCTTTCGCGGCATGGGTGAATCAGACACCGGAGCGTATGGCGAAATATGGAGATGTGCTCAACCTGTTGGAAAAAGGTTACACCTCGTCGGCCGAATATCAGAAATATGCGACGTATTTAATGGAAGCGTTTGCCGGAGGTACGGAAATTATTCGTCTGGCACGGATCATCAACAGTGTGGATGTGGAAAAGAGTACGCCCGAAGAAATCGAAGAACGGCTGAATAACGATATCCGGGCATTCTACAAAGATTACGAACCGGCACTCGACCAACATGTATTGGCCGCCATGATGAAAATCGTGAAAGAGCGTGTACCCGCGTCGCTCTTGCCCGACATTTACCGCAAGGTAGACAAGAAATACAAGGGCGATTATGAGAAATATGCAGCCGATGTCTTCGCAAACACGGTATTGACTTCGTTCGATAAAGTCTCGGCCTTGCTGAAGAACAAAAAACAGTATGAAAAGACGATGAAGAAAGACCCGGCGGCCGTACTATCTCTGTCGGCGACGTTCGCGATGTACGAGGTACAGCAGCAACTGGCCGCATGGGACAACGACATCGACAAAGGCGAGCGCCTCTATCTGGCCGGATTGCAGGAAATGCATCCCGAGAAAAGCTTCTATTCCGATGCGAACTTTACTATGCGTATGAGCTACGGCTCGATCGGCGGATATCGTCCCTACGATGCGGGCTGGTACAACTTCTATACGACCGATAAGGGAATTCTCGAAAAAGAAGACCCGAAAAGCAGTGAATTTTGGGTACAACCGGAAATCCTGAATATGGTCAAAGCGCGTGACTTCGGCCCGTACGCAAACAAACAGGGCGAACTGCAATTGTGCTTCCTCTCGAACAACGACATCACGGGAGGTAACTCGGGAAGTCCCGTTTTCGATAAAAACGGACGTGTTATCGGACTGGCTTTCGACGGCAACTGGGAAGCCATGAGCGGCGACATCGCTTTCGAACCGGATTTGCAGCGTACTATCTGCGTCGATATCCGTTACGTGCTCTGGATGATCGATAAATGGGGAAAATGCCCTCGCTTGCTCGAAGAACTGAAATTAGTCAAATAACCGACGAACGGAATACATGTTTTTTTCGATCATTGTTCCTATATACAACCGCCCGGATGAAGCCCGGGAGCTACTGGAAAGCCTCGCCGTACAGACGTGCAACGACTTCGAACTGGTCTTGGTCGAAGACGGGTCTACTCGGCCCTGCACGGCCGAAGTCGAGGCTTTCCGGTCGAAACTGAGCATCAACTATATCGTCAAGGAAAACTCCGGACGTAGTGATACCCGCAATGTCGGGATGAGGCATGCGAAAGGGGATTATTTGATCTTCTTTGACTCGGACTGCATCATTCCTCCGGATTACTTCGAGACGGTTAAAAGCAACCTGACCGAAGATTATGCGGACTGCTTCGGCGGACCGGACAGGGAACATCCGTCATTTACGACCACGCAGAAAGCGATCAGTTACGCCATGACTTCTTTCTGGACGACCGGCGGCATACGCGGCGGAAAAACGAATATGGAGAAATTCAAGCCGCGTACGTTCAACATGGGATTTTCGAGGGCGGTTTATGAAAAGGTCGGCGGTTTCAAAGATATGTATGGGGAAGATATCGACCTCAGCATACGTATCCACAAAGCCGGTTTCGTCACGAAGCTCTACCACAACGCGTTTGTGTATCACAAGCGCCGCGGCGATTTGAAGAAGTTCTACAAACAGGTGCATATCTTCGGACAGGCACGCATCAACCTCTACAAGCTATATCCCGATTCGCTCAAGCCGGTGCATACGTTGCCGGCGCTGTTCGTCATCGGAAGTATTGTTGTGCTGTTGCTGGCCGTTTTTCTTTCACCATGGCTCCTGTTATTTCCTGCGGCTTACGTCTTGCTTTTATTCACCGATGCGCTGCTGAAAACGAGAAGCCTCCACATCGCGGGACTGTCGGTTGCCGCTTCGTTCATTCAGATTTTCGGTTATGGTCTCGGATTTATCCGTTCTTTTATTGATAAGATTATCCTGAGACACGGATTAGAAGATTTGGAAACGCTGAAAAGGGTTTATAAATAAAACAGAGCATATAAGATAGAAGCATTCTTCTGAAAGTGCATATCCCATCAATGCAAAAGAGGGTGTGTCAAAATGCAATTTGGGTACACCCTCTTTAGGTGTGTAAGAATGGGTAAAAAGCAAGGCGCTAAGGATGAGGGTGAGGGAGCATACTAAGGTATGTGACCGAGCTCTCATTCCGCAAGCAACGAAGCAGTTTGCCCGTTATGACACACCGCCTTTTTTATCTCTCTGACATCTTGTATTTTTATCGAGAATGGCTTAGCATGCCCTTTTTTGAATCACTTACCTGTATGATATTTGCTGGAAAGTACAACGATTTTCATATGTTTCTGATCAATCGGGATTTTTATCCCCGAAAGCATCAGGTAGTTATGGATTGCTCTGGTGTAGTAGCCCGTTGGATTTCCGTATCCATCGGTTGTGGCTGCCGCGTCCCTTTCCACCGGGACAACCAGAAGGCGAAGATCTTCATCCGGTTTCTCTTTTATGTGTACATTCAGCAAGCTGATGATATTCCGGAAATGATACGTCCGAGTAGTTGCGTTATAGCCATGTTCTCCAATTAGATTGTCTGTCGATAGAAACGTCGTCACATTATTTTCGAGGCTTCGATTCTCAAAAAATGTCCGTAGCGAGTCTTCCGGCATAAGCATCAGATGAGGCGGGGGAGACACCGCATACTTCCAGTTCTCCTGAGGCTCATACTTTAAGCTGAACATCAAACTGTTCGTAAAACGGTCTTTTATGGTTTTGGCAATTTCCCGGGTCGGAATCACTAAGCGGGGATAAATGCCGGCCGGCGTTTTAACAAACGCATATTGGTCGTTAGGCTCCAACAATTTTTCTTCGTCGGTATTCTGGAATCGGGTATGCTGTATTACTTCTTTCGTAACCTGAAACATGACGGAGTCACGAATCAGCGTGTCGTTCTTGCTGCTTTTCGGGCGTTGGTAATAGAAATACAACTGTGTATCAGATACGTCCAAAATATTTCCACTTCCATAATCGGTCATGATATATAATCCCGGGAAAAAGCGGTTGAATGCGTCCTGTGTAGCAAACGATGACGGGTTGTTGACCGTTTCGTTATAAAATCGGGCACCCAGTTCTTTCGGCAGTGCGATGTTTAACGAATATTTTGCTATTCTAATCTCTTTGCGCGTTTTCGGGTCTCTGGTTCCCGGTATTGAAAAAGAATCACTAAAACAACCGAATGCCGTATATACCTGTGTTCCCAATGCATTTTGCATATCGGAATAATCTGCAGGATTCAAGTTGGTATAATGATTCTTTTCCAGAGGTTTGTTGACGGCATACACCCTTGCCCGCATCAGTGCATGTCCGTCTCCTTTCCAAAAAGAGAAGCGAATCTTCAATTTGACCGAATCAATCACTCCTTTGTGAGGCTTATGAGGAAACTGATAATTCTCGGCACAATAAAACTGACACAGATAGTCCGATTTCAAATGTCCGTATAACGGGTCGTAAATCTCACCCAGCAAGCTCTTTGTTGTTTTAGCATAGAGCGAATCCCGCTTCACGGTGGAGGCCTTTATCTGAAACGTATCGATATAGACCGTATTACGATCACTTTGTGGTTGAATGGTAGAGCCGACCAATGTCAAGTCGTCGTTGCATCCACTAAAAAGTGAAATCCCTCCCAAAAGCAGGAAGGATACTGCATATTTTATTTTCATTTTATCTCTTTAAAATCGTATTGTAGAATTCGTTATACGCCTGAACATAATGTTCTGTGTCCTGATAGGGAAGAAAACGTTTCTTGCTTTGAGTAATAAATTCTCCTAACTTTTTATCCATTTTCGAGCTGCCCTGTATCACCCCGTCCGAAAACTGCACGGCTAATTTAGATAAGGAAAGATAATCGTTTTTTTCCAATATTTTCAAGTCCCTTGTCGCGGCGCCGTCTTGTTTCAGCTTTTTAGTCAAATCTTTGTTGAGGGTAGGTTTAAACGACTTATCGTAAACCGAGTACACTACTTTAGTTCGAGCAAAGCACGGATCGTCCGAATACATTCGTTTCAGATAGAGAGGAGCCAGGGCCGTAAACCAACCATGACAATGAATGATGTCGGGTATCCACCGAAGTTTTTTGATGGTCTCAAAGACTCCACGCACGTAAAAGATAGCGCGTTCGTCGTTATCCTTAAATCCGTTTCCTTTTTCGTCGGAAACCGTCGCTTTGCGTTGAAAGAAGTCTTCGTTGTCAATAAAATAGACCTGCATACGCGCTGACTGTATCGAAGCGACCTTGATAATCAGCGGATGATCGGTATCGTCAATGATCAGGTTCATTCCGGATAACCGGATGACTTCGTGCAGTTGATTACGGCGTTCGTTGATGCATCCGTATTTGGGCATGAACGTTCTGATTTCGCATCCTTGCTCCTGTATCCCCTGGGGGAGATGGCGACATACATTCGCTATCTCGGAATCCGGCAGATATGGTGAGATTTCTTGAGCGATAAACAATATTTTCTTAGCGTCCATTTTTTTGACTAAATAAAATCGAGTACAAAGGTAGTAAAAAAAAACGGTTCGTTCTAACAAATGACGAGATGAGATGTGGGAATAAAAGTTAGTACTTCCTCTGCGGCCGTTGTCCCAAGGAGATTTTAGACGTATCACCCACCCCCGGACGGACCCGGTGATACCATCGACTGTTCTCGTTTTACCGTTTTGCCTTAAACGCAAACAAGGTTTTACGACAACACCGTAAAACCCTGCTAAGAAACCTTTTGCATGCTGTGACCCCGGAGAGGCTCGAACTCTCGACCCAATGATTAAGAGTCATTTGCTCTACCAACTGAGCTACGGAGTCATATCATAGTAAAGTCTTTTCCGACTTAGCGAGTGCAAAAGTAGAAGTTATTTTGTTTTCTGCAAACCTTTTTGTCGCTTTTTTTATAAAAAACAGCCAATCAACTGTTTTCTAATCATTTTTTACACACAAGCAGTTATACGCTGTCTTCGGCGTGAAATCACGGGACGTTTTTTCTCCTCTTTCTTGTCCTCGTCTGGGGCGGAGCATCAATACCCGAACTCACACCGTATTCGCGACAATATTCGTTGATAATTTCCAGAAAACGATCGCCGTATTTCCGCGTCTTCACCTTTCCAAATCCTTTGACACCCATCAACTCCTCCGGTGTTTGAGGGAGCATGTTGCATAATTCGATCAATGTTTTCGTGGCGGCTACAAGATAAGCCGGCGCTCCGGTTTCTTCGCACAATTCTTTCCGTAAGGCAGCCAGCCTGCCAAAGAGCGTCTGATGCTCCGTTTCCGTTTTCAATTCTTTATGGGCTGCCGCATACGCATTGATGGAGCCGGAAGGAGCGGTAAATGTCGCTTTCAATTCGAAGTAACAGGCTATGGAAAATCCATCGCATATCCCGCCCATCAGATGTTTTTTATAAGCTAGACGAGTGAGGATCGTCGTGAGGGCATCGTTATAGTCACGCGCCGACGCACGGCTGTCGGTACGGGCGGGCGATTTCTCCCCGTCCGCGATAAGCGACGTCAGATGCGTAACGAAATAATTCGATGCAGCCTGGATGCGCTCGTTTGTCCGTTGTGTATCGGAAGTGTGAAGGAGGTATTGCAATTGTTTACGGAATGAGGTCATGACTTGATTCAGTCGGTCGGTCTGGTCCATCATCCGGCTGATAAAAGGCAGCGTTTCGTCATTAAAGGCGTCCTTCTCGTCGACGGTCTGTTCGTAAAGCCTGCGCATTTCATAAAGAATATCGCTGAGGTTGAATATCTCAAACAATACTTGCTCGTTGTAACGCTCTTTAAACAGAGCGATCTGTTCCCTTAGTTCGTTGGTCGAAGGTTTTTGCTGCACATAGCGGATAATGTGTCTGTCGACCTGCAAGGCCTGCGTATTGATGGGCGAAGAGAGGACGATGCCTTCGAGCGAGCGACAGCGACTAAGCGCCACATAAACCTGACCCGGAGCAAACGCGGCCTGCGCATCGATAACGACCCGATCGAACGTAAGTCCCTGACTTTTATGAATCGTAATAGCCCAGGCCAGTCGCAGCGGGTATTGCGTATAGCTGCCAAGCTTATGCTCTTCGATCTGGTTCGTCTCTTTGTTGACGGTGTAATGAATATTTTGCCATGTCTCCCGCTTGACCTCGATCGGTTCATCGTCAGGGTCTGCATTTACCCGGATATGTTCTTCATCGATATCGACAACCATTCCGATTTTTCCGTTATAGTAGCGGCGTGGCGTTTCCATATCGTTGGCGATGAACATCACACGGGCTCCTTTCTTTAACGTCAATCGTTCATCGTTCGGAAAACTTTTTTCCGGGAAATCGCCCTGTACTTGCGCATCAAAATAAAAACTTTCGCTGTCGATTTTGTCCAGTTCTTCGTAATTGATACGGTCGGCCTTGGCATTGTGCGTTGTCAGCGTAATGTAGCCGTCTTCATTCGAGGGGCGGAAGTTGACTATGTAACGACTGTTTAGCGATTGTTCGCCTGCTTTCGTCAAACAGTTGTTACGTACTTCATTCAGCAGGGAGATGAATTGTTCATTCGTTTGTCGGAAGATACGATCCAGTTCGATGAAAACGGGTGGCTGCTGCTGAACGACCTTGCTCTGAAAGAAATAAGGCCCTTCGTAGAACTGTGAAAGCAGTTGCCATTCTTCGTCCGGCACGACCGGAGAGAGCTGATACATATCACCGATATAAACAACCTGTACACCGCCGAACGGTTCGTTGGCACGATAACGAAAATGGCGCAACATGGCATCGACGGCATCGAGCAGATCGGCACGTACCATACTGATCTCGTCGATGACGAGCAGCTCAAGTTCTTGCAGGACTTTCCGGCGGACAGTCGTGAGTTTACTTTTCGCAATCAGGTTTTTCCGTCCCTGTGGGATCGGGGCGAACGGAGTGAAAGGCAGTTGAAAAAACGAATGGATCGTGACGCCTCCGGCGTTGATCGCCGCCACTCCCGTAGGGGCAACGACGGCCATCTGCTTCTGCGTACGCTCGCGGAGATGCTTCAGAAAAGTGGTTTTGCCGGTCCCGGCCTTACCGGTCAGAAAAACAGAACAAGCCGTATGTTCAACAAATTCTTCAGCTAAAGCGTAGATATCGACACACTGTGTCTGGTTCATTGCTTCCAATCGTATTTCTTCCTGTTGTCAATCATTCACCAGTCTTTTCGCCATCTTGATAAGTACCTTTCAGACGTATTTTGTCCTTTTTTCACCTTCGGTATACACCTCGGAATAAGGGCCATGCAATTTTCCGTTCCGATAGTTCGAACGTTTCACGTAGTTCCCGATATTACTCATGATATGTCGTTCTTGTTTTCCTTCGAGAACTCCGTCTCTATAAAACATATCACGAAGGATTTTACCTGTCTGCGATTCATATTTACGATCAATCCCGTCTTCTACGCTCATTTTGTATCCTTTTTCAGATTGTAGGGAACCGTCGACATGATACGTTTTCCGGATACTGTTCAACTTGCCTTCGGTATATAAACTTTCTTCTTTTACCTGCTTACTATCTGAAAAATAAACTTTATATACTCCAATTTTACGCCCTTCAAAATACATTCCTTCTTCTACCATTTTATTATACTTGAAACGCTGAAAACTGCCATGATACATACCGTCTTTAAATTCAGCCAAGATATACTCCGATAGATAACCATCAATAATGCGATGCTTTCCCTCAAGGGGCTTCTTGCTTTCATTGTGTTCGCGAAACAGAAAACACCCGTCGCCATAATTGAGTACAGTAATTTCTTCTACCTGATAAACTACTTCCTGAGCCCTAAGCATCGGCAATAAGATACTGCATAAAAATACGGAAAATAAGATACGTCTTTTCATGATGTGTTTCTATTTAATTCTAATATTACGATTCATCTTCGTTATTTCACCCGATGATTGCATGTTTACGTTGCAAATTTAGATAAAATCCCGGAGATTTTACACCGGCCTGATAAAAACACCCTGACATTTTTTACTCCCCGCATCCTTGAATCGATTATTTCCACTATCTTTGTCTTTCGGCAGCAGACCGGTCTGTCGCTTATTCTTTTGGGGATGAGAGGAAAGTCCGGGCAACACAGGGCGCCATCCTTCCTAACGGGAAGCTGTCCGCGAGGGCAGAGTAACGTAACAGAAAAGAACCGCCGCGCCGCAAGGTGAGGTAAGGGTGAAAAGGTGAGGTAAGAGCTTACCGCTCCCGTCGGAATACGGGAGGTCCATACGTCTGATGGGTTGTAAGGTCACGTATACCGACGATGGAGGGCGGCTCGTCCGATGTCGGGGGGTAGACTGCAAGGAGCTTGCCGGCGACGGTAAGCCAAGATAAATGACAGACGCTCCGTCTCCTTCGGGAGGCAGAGTACAGAACCCGGCTTACAGGTCGGCTGCCTTTCTTTCACATAAACAACATATGATCAATAACAATGCCGGATAATAATACGACTAAAAAATCGCTCCTCAAACGCATCAGTGAAGGCGTCTCATCCCTGATCCGCTTCGTCACCTACGAAATTTGGAGGGTGACCGAAAACGAAATGAGCGGGTTACGCCGATCCTATATTTACGTGGCCAAAACCGTGATTCTGGCCGTGCGCGGTTTCAAAAGCGAGAATTTACAGACACGCGCCTCGGCGCTGACGTACAGCACACTGCTGGCGATTGTGCCGTTGTTGGCCGTTATTGTCGGCATCGCAAGCGGGTTTGGCTTCCGGGACATTATACGAAAAGGGCTGTACGACTTCTTCCCCAGCCAGTCGTTTCAGATCGATAAAGCGCTCGACTTTGCCGAGAATTACCTCTCCATGGCAAAAGGAGGACTGTTTATCGGCGTCGGGCTCGTGTTGCTGTTTTATACGGTCATCAGTTTGATTTCGACCATCGAACGCACCTTTAACGACATCTGGCAGATACAGAAAGACCGCCCGTGGCATCGCAAAGTTAGCGACTATCTCGCTATGTTCGTCATTCTGCCCGTACTCATGACCTGCTCGAGCGGACTTTCGATCTTTATTTCAACGATCCGAAACTCTTACCTCAACGAATATATTTTCCTCACCCCGATTGCCGATGTGACGCTCAGCCTGCTGCCTTACGTGATCATCAGTCTGTTCTTCACGCTACTCTATATCTTCGTCCCGAACACGAAAGTACGCTTCCTTAACGCACTGATAGCCGGGATTATCTTCGGGTGTGTCTTTCAGATCTTCCAGAATTTCTACATCAGCGGACAGATCTGGGTCAGCAAATACAATGCCATCTACGGAAGTTTCGCGGCCTTGCCTTTACTGATGTTGTGGTTGCAAGTATCGTGGCTGATCTGCCTGTTTGGGGCCGAGATCGTCTATGCTTCGCAGAATGTGAAAAAGTTCAGCTTCGAGCGCGACAGTAAAAATATCAGTCGACGGTATCACGATTTTTTGGCGATCCTTATCGCCACGCTCATCATCAAACGCTTCGAACGAGGAGAAAAACCCTACACCGCCGATGAGCTTTCGGAATCATACCGCATCCCTATCCGCCTTACCACAAGAATTCTTTGTCTGCTCACGGAGTTAGGCATTCTGATCGAAGTCAATTATGAAGACGACGAACGCATCGTTCATTACCAGCCGGCTTTCGACATTCATCAGATTACCGTCGGCCTTTTGCTGCGAAAGATCGACGAGCACGGGTCGGAAAACTTCAAGATCGATACGGACGAGATGTTCAGGAAAGAATGGCATACCTTTCTCGATAAGCGACAAGAACTTTACCTGCCCAACAAGGACACTCTGCTAAAAGATTTATAACCATCGTCACCTTTCGCCGCACGAACGATTATTATCCGTTGGGCCGAAACAGCAACTATCCTGAAAAAAACCGTGTCCTGCTTTAGAAAAACGACACCATCCCCCCAAAGGGTCGATTTATTCATCAAATAGAGATTCATGCGCTTGCTCCGTATTTTTCAAAACCGAGAGTCTCTTTTCAGCTAAAAACATCTATCTTTGCGATTTGATTTAGGTTTAAGCAAAACAGATTACATACATCAATGAAAGTATTGAAATTCGGCGGTACATCGGTAGGTTCCACGGAAAGTATCCGCAGTGTCAAAAAGATTGTCGAGGCTATCGAAGAGCCTGTTATTGTTGTCGTTTCCGCATTGGGCGGGATCACCGACAAACTACTGAAAACGTCTGACCTCGCGTCGAAAGGAGATCCGGCCTATCAGCAGGAATTTGCCGAAATCGTTGCACGTCACCGCGCCATCATCGAAGGTGTTGTATCGGAAGCACAACAGAAAAAGGTAGAGAAGCTGGTAATGGAGACGCTTGACGAATTGGAGAATATTTTTCGCGGCGTCTTTCTTATCAAGGATTTATCGTCCAAAACGTCTGACACGATTGTCAGTTACGGTGAACGGCTTTCGTCGTCAATTATCGCCCACGTCATCAAGGGGGCTAAACTTTACGATTCGCGTCAATTTATCAAGACCGTCAAGCAATTCAACAAACATATCGTCGACTTTGAAGAGACAAACAAACGTGTCCAAGCTACTTTCGAGTCGCTTCCGCAAGTTGCGCTCGTTCCGGGTTTCATCTCGTCGAGCTGCGAAAACGATGAGGTGACAAACCTCGGCCGTGGCGGTTCCGACTATACGGCAGCCATTCTGGCTGCGGCACTGAATGCCTCGATTCTGGAGATATGGACAGACGTCGACGGGTTCATGACGGCCGACCCGCGCGTCATCGACTCGGCGTATGTTATCGACCATCTTTCGTTCACTGAGGCCATGGAGCTCTGTCACTTTGGTGCCAAAGTGATCTACCCGCCAACGATCTACCCGGTACTCCGCAAAAATATCCCGATTCGTATACGCAACACCTTCAACCCCGATGCGCCGGGTACGTATATTTCGAAAGAAGCCCATACAGGCCGGCAAAAGGGCATGATCAAAGGTATTTCATCGATCAACGACACGTGCCTGATCACCGTACAGGGGCTGGGAATGGTCGGTGTGATCGGTGTCAACCGACGTATTTTCAAGGCACTGGCGCAAAACGGAATCAGCGTGTTTATGGTCTCGCAAGCCAGCTCGGAGAATAACACGACCTTCGCCGTCAAAAACGAAGATGCCGATTTGGCCGTGCGTGTACTCGACGAAGAGTTTGCCTTGGAACGCTCGCAGGGTGAAATGAATCCGACGATCGCCGAGAAGGGACTCGCTACGGTCGCCATCGTGGGCGAGAACATGAGGCATACGCCGGGAGTCGCCGGGAAGCTGTTCGGCACGCTGGGAAGTGCGGGTATCAGCGTAATAGCCTGTGCACAGGGAGCTTCCGAAACAAATATTTCGTTCGTCATCAAACTCGAGTCATTGCGTAAGGCGCTGAACTCGATCCACGACTCGTTTTTCCTCTCGGAATACAAGGTACTTAACCTCTTTCTCGTCGGCATCGGTACGGTGGGCAGCCGTCTGCTGGAACAGATCCAATTGCAGCAACCCAAGTTGATGAAGCAGAACAGATTGAAAATAAACGTGGTCGGCATCGCCAACTCCAAACGCATGCTGCTCAATCGCGAAGGGTTAGACCTGACGACATGTATCAAAGAGCTGAAGAAAAAAGGCACGCCTTCATCGCCCGAAGCTTTGTATGATGAGATCATCCGGATGAATATTTTCAACTCCGTCTTCGTTGATTGTACTTCGAGCGAAAAGATTACCGCAATTTACGAGAAACTGCTGGATAACAATGTCTCGGTCGTGGCCGCCAACAAGATTGCCGCCTCGTCGCAGCAACAGAATTATCAACTGCTGAAAGAAACCGCCCGTAAGCGCAGCGTGAAATACCTCTTTGAAACGAACGTAGGTGCGGGTCTGCCCATTATCAACACGATGAACAACCTGATCAACAGTGGCGACCATATCCTCCGGTTAGAGGCCGTCGTTTCAGGCACGTTGAACTTCATTTTCAACACCGTCAGCGAAAAGGTAACGCTGAGTCAGGCCATCCGCATGGCTGTCGACGCCGGGTATGCCGAGCCTGACCCGCGTATCGACGTGAGCGGCAAAGACGTGATCCGAAAATTAGTGATTCTGGCACGTGAAGCGGGTTATCAAATCGAGCAGAAAGACGTAAAGATAAAACCCTTTATCCCCGAACAATATTTCGACAGTACGCTAGACAATTTCTGGGAACAAATCCCGGAACTCGATGCCGCATTCGAAGAGAAACGTAAAAAAATGGCTGCCGAAAATAAACGGCTACGTTTCGTTGCCAGTATGAAGGAAGGTTCGTGCGAAGTCGGACTGAACGAGGTAGACAGCCATCATCCGTTCTACGAATTGGAAGGCAGCAACAATATCATCATGATTTCGACCGAACGTTATCACGATTATCCGATGATCATCAAGGGATACGGAGCCGGAGCGGCCGTTACGGCTGCCGGTGTGTTTGCCGACATCATCTCCATCGCAAACGTCCGCTGAGGCAAAATGAAGTATCTGGTTGTCCTTGCAGACGGAATGGCAGATGAGCCGATGGCCGAGTTGGGACATCGCACGCCACTGCAATATGCCTCCACCCCTTATATGGACCGACTTGCAGCATTGGGAGTGACCGGATACCTGCGCACTGTTCCCGAAGGCTTCGCGCCCGGCAGCGAGGTGGCTAATCTTTCCGTATTGGGCTACGATCTCCATGCCGTCTACGAAGGGCGCGGTGTCCTCGAAGCGGCCGGTATGGGGGTACAGCTGCATCCGGGCGAACTGGCCATGCGGTGTAACCTGCTCTGCGTAGAGGGAGAATCGCTGAAAAGTCATTCGGCCGGAGACCTTACCGACGAAGAATCCGAACAGCTCATCACCTTTCTTAACAACGAGCTGGGAAGCGAAAGTGTCCGGTTTTATCGCGGCCTGTCGTACCGGCATCTGCTGGTCATCAAAGAAGGCGACAAACGAATCGACTACACTCCCCCCCATAACATCCTCTCGCATCCGTTTCGGCCGGCTATGATAAGGGCTCAAGTACCCGAAGCCAACCAAACAACGGCCCTTCTCAACGAACTAATTCGAAAATCGCAAGACATACTACCGGCTCATCCGGTTAACCGCCGACGGATCGACGAAGAGAAAGATCCGGCCAACAGCATCTGGCCCTGGTCGCCCGGATACCGCCCGGATATGCAAGCCTTCGAACAATTGTACGGGATCAGCTCAAGCGCCGTCATCTCGGCCGTCGACGTGATCCGCGGCATCGGCGTGTATGCCGGCATGGACGTGATAAGAGTCGAAGGAGCTACCGGCAGGCACGACACGAACTACAACGGCAAAGCGCAAGCCGCTATCCACGCGTTGCAAACACACGACTTCGTATATCTGCATATCGAAGCGAGTGACGAGGCCGGGCACGCAGGCGATGTAGCGCTGAAAGTCCGTACCATCGAAGACTTGGATTCTCGGATTATCAAGCCCCTATTCGAAACGCTGAGTCAGTGGGATGTTCCCGTCACGATCGCGGTACTGCCCGACCATCCGACACCATGCGCTCTACGTACGCACACCGACACGCCCGTACCTTTTCTGATCTATCGTCCCGGAATAACACCCGATGGGGTGACTCGCTACGATGAATTTTCCGTGCAGTATGGAAAATACCCGTTGCTCAATGGCAACGAGTTTATGAAAGAAGTATTGAAGTAAAAACGGGAAGAGTTACACTTCCGTCATCATCTCGCTCAGTTCCTTCCTGACGGAGCGTTTCACCTCCGTGTGATCGGGATAACCGACGGGAAGAATGGCAACCGGCCGTTGATGTGACGGCAAAGCAAGAAGTTCGCTGCATTTCACCACATCGAAATTGCATACCCAGCAAGTACCCAAACCTAGATCGGCAGCAGCCAGACAAAGATGCTCGATCGCAATGGCCGCATCAATATCGGCATGATTCTTACCGTCGGCCTGTCGTACCCAAGCGTTCGCATCGTCGGCACAAATTACGATATAAAGAGGCGCTTGAGCAAACCAGTCCCTCGCATAACATTGCCGCAGCTGGTGCTTCTTCTCTTCGCTCTTCACTACGAAAAAGTGCCATGGTTGCCGGTTCACGGCCGAAGGCGCGAGCCGCGCGCATTCGAGCAGATAATGTAATTTCTCTTCTTCCACTGTCTGCGATGTATAACTCCTGACGGAGCGTCTCTTTTTTGCAAGTTCCAAAAAGTTCATCATACGTTATCGATTGTTTTCTTTATCTTTCTTTCCTTTTTTCCACAGCTGATAGCTATTAATCATATTCTGCCACAAGATATATCCCGAAGGCGCGATCGCCGTCAGCGGATGTAGATACGTCTGCGCCATCCAGATAGCGAGGATCGTATTCTTTTGCCCGAGCCCCTGCCCCGACGACACCGGATCGCCATAATAACGACCGATGCGACGACCGAGTATAAATTGCAACACACATAAAACGAGCGACACACCCAGCAAACCGTATTCTGTTTGATGGTCGACATTATCCTGATTCAGCATAAACTGAACGGTGATGCCCGTCACTACGGTCAGGGCAACAGTCCACAGATAGAAAGCCATACGCGGCATACTCAGCAAAAAACGGTGTACCCGAGGCGTCCATCTCCGAAGCGCTAACGCCACAAACAGGGGCAGGATAAGCAGCGGAAAAACTTTCCGGCAGATAAACCAGACCGACTGCATAAACGTCATCTCATCGCCATGCACACCGGTCAAGGTGAAATAGACGGGGGCGGCCATAGCCACAGCTATATTGCAGAACAGCAGATAGGCCGTCAGGAAGCCGACATTCCCTCCCAACATTCCCGTAATCACGGCTGCCGCTGTCGCCGTAGGAACCAGCATGCAGAGCATCCCGCCCTGCGCCACGACAGCGTCGAACGGACGTAGCAGCCAATAAACGGCTGCGCTCCCGACCAGCTGAATCACTAACAGCCAGAGGTGTGCCGGATGGAAACGAATATCCTTCAGCGAGATTTTACAGAACGTGAGCAGCAGCATCGCAAAAATCAAGTAGGGTGTCAAAAAAGAAAGGCGGCTGACCCATGAATGGGCCAGCGCGCCTATAATCATGGCGATCGGAAGCATCCAATCTTTTATGAATTTCCGCACTTCGGTTACCGTTTATATGTTCCGTTACCGATTCGGGAGCTTGCGTTACCGGATCGGGATATACTGCACGAACGCCTCGATAGCCTCGTACGAAGCCAAACCGAGTTGCTTGTACATCTCGGCCGTCGCGCGGTTACGGTCTTCGGCACGTTGCCAGAAGAGACGTTCGTCATCGCCAAGGAACGGAGCGCTTTCAGCCTGCGACTGATGCTTGAGAATCGCGTTCCGTTTGTAACGCAACTCTTCCGGACTGATCGGCACGGCCATTTCGATATGATCCATCTCCCATTCGGCCCATGCACCCCGATACATCCATACGCGGCAATCCTTCATCCACTTCTGATCTTTCACCTCGTCGATCGCGGCCAACGCGGCGTCGAGACACACCTTGTGCGTTCCGTGCGGGTCAGCCAGGTCGCCGGCAACGAAAATCTGATTCGGCTTCACATCGAGCAAGAGTTTCTTAATGATATCTACATCTTTCTGACTGATGGGGTTCTTCTTCACCAGCCCCGTTTCGTAGAACGGCAGATCGAGGAAATGTACATTCTCATCCTTCACACCCGAATAACGACATCCATGACGCGCTTCTTCACGACGAATCGTTCCTTTCATAAACAACACATCGGGGCGTTCGGGCGTACCGTCTTCTTTCTTGTCGTAGCGGAGATACTGTATGATCTCTTCCGCTTTTTTCCGGATTGTTTTATCTTTCGGCGAATATTTATCAGATACATCGCACAAATATTCGCAATAACGAATTACTTCTTCATCGCCCACGGCAATGTTGCCCGACGTCTGATAAGCCACATGCACATCATGATGCTGGTCGCACAGACGACGCAACGTTCCGCCCATCGAGATCACATCGTCGTCGGGATGCGGGCTGAAGAGAATGACCTTCTTCGGATACGGTTCGGCACGCTCCGGACGATTCGAGTCGTCGGCATTCGGCTTCCCGCCCGGCCATCCGGTGATGGTATGCTGAATATCGTTAAATATTTTAATGTTCACATTGTAGGCCGATCCATAGAGCGCCAGCAGCTCGCCGAGCCCGTGTTCACTGTAATCCTTGTTGGTAAGCTTGAGGATCGGTTTGTTCGTCAACTGACAAAGCCAAACAATAGCGCGACGAATCAGTTTGTTGTCCCATTCGCAGGTTGTCACGAGCCACGGATGACTGATACGTGTCAGGTCATAAGCCGACGAGAGGTCGATGACCGCTTTGGCATTCGCATGATGCTGGAGACACGAAGCAGGCAAACCGTCCGTCACCGGATTTTCGATCGTCTTGCGAATGATGTTCGCTTTATTTTCGCCCCATGAAATCAGCACAACCTTCTTGGCATCCATGATCGTTCCGAGCCCCATCGTAATCACGCCTGCGGGCACGTTTTCGATGGAACTGAACAACTGCGCCGATTCCTTGCGCGATGCAGCGTCCATCAACACCAAATGCGTACGTGAGGCAACCGATGTACCGGCGCTGTTGAGACCGATCGTGCCACCCTGTCCGATACCGAGCAACATGTAATCAATGCCTCCGCATTCGTTGATTTGTTGTTCGTAGCGCTGGCAGAACTCATAAATATCGTTTTTATTCATGAATCCGTCCGGGCTGTAGATGTTCTTTTTCGGAATATCCACATGATTCAGGAACACTTCCTGCAACTGATGCAAGTTGCTGTTGGCGGCATTCGTCAACGGATAAAATTCGTAAAGCAGAAAAACGATCACATTCTTAAAGCTCAACTTCTCTTCTTTATGTATCTGAATGAGGTGTTGAAAAAGCGTATGCGGCGAACGTCCGCCCGGTATAGCCATGACGAACTTCTTTTTGGCCTTTTGATTTTCTCTGATCTCGTCGGCGATTTCTTTAGCCAGCGCTGCCGAACCTTCATCCATCGTCGCATAGATGTGTGTCCGTATCTTCTCGAAACGTGTCAGCGAGCTGTACTCGTAAGCATTTTCCGGATTGTAGTATCTCTCCGGTATACGCGTCAACGTAATTTGTGAACTTAAATTATTTCTCATTATCTATCGTTTATTATATTTGATTTTTTTCCGCACAAAGGTACGAAAAATATCGTCTCATGCGCCGTTTAAAAACGATTTGCAGCCAACACCGTGTTTTCGTATTATGTACACGATAAAAAACGCAGAAAAATTACTGAATTGAGGACAATAAACGTTGTTCCGCCTTACTGCGGATCGACATCGGCATGCAAAATGACCTGACGGAACGACGGTGTCTGCTGCATCGCCGCATGAGCGGCTTCGAGCGTGTGACGCACCTCTTTCACAGCGACGGAAAGCGGTATCTTCAACATTATCTGGCGCACAAACAACGTCTGAACCCGCCCTATCGGTGGGACGAAAGGACCGATAACGTTCGTCCCCAAATCGGTCCGCAACCGCTCGCTGTACATGGCCGCGAACCGGTTCAGTGTCGTTTCGTTCTTCGCCCTCATGACGACCGTGATCAGGCGACAATAAGGCGGATAAACATATTGCTTACGCTCGGTCAGCTGCCAGATCGCCATCCCGTCGTAGTCGAAGGTTTGCACCATGCGCAGCAGCGGATGGTGAGGCTGTGATGTCTGAATGATAACCGTTCCCTGTCCGGCGCGCCGACCGGCACGTCCGCTCACCTGCATCATCAGCTGAAAAGCCCGCTCGTAAGCGCGGAAATCCGGAAAGTTCATCAGGCTGTCGGCGTTCAACACCCCGACCACACTGACGTTCCTGAAGTCCAATCCTTTCGAGAGCATCTGCGTTCCGATCAGGATCTGCGTCTTCCCCTCTTCAAAATCGGTTAGGATACGCTCGTAGGCGCGGCGCGTACGGGCATTGTCGAGATCGAGACGCGCTGTGGCGGCGTCAGGAAACAGGATAGCGATCTCCTCTTCGACTTTCTCCGTTCCGAAGCCTACCATCTTGAGCTCATCGCTCGCACACGAGGGGCAACGCGACAGCACAGGCTGCGAATAACCGCAATAATGGCAAACCTGCCGATGCCGGCTACGGTGATACGTGAGCGTCACGTCGCAGTTCATGCAGTGCGGCACATAGCCGCACACCTTGCATTCCAGCATGGGAGCAAACCCGCGCCGGTTCTGAAACAAAATCACCTGCTGTCCGTGCGTCAGCGCCTCGTCGATTTTTTCGCGCAATAACGGAGAAAACAGCGTCTCCTTCATGATTTTTTTGCGTCGCAACGTTTTCACGTCGACAATATGAATTTGCGGGACTAACGTGGGACCGTAACGTTCACGCAGCGTGACCAGCCCGTATTTTCCGGTTTTGGCATTATAAAACGAATCGAGCGAAGGTGTCGCCGAGCCGAGCAGCGTTCGGGCGCCGTGCATCGAGGCCAGCATAATGGCCGCGTTGCGCGCGTGATAACGGGGCGACGGGTCCTGCTGCTTATATGACGGCTCCTGCTCCTCGTCCACGATGACCAACCCCAGAGCGGAAAACGGCAAAAACAACGACGAACGTACGCCTACTACCACTAACGGCTCACCAGCCTCAAGCAGCCTGTTCCATACCTCCACTCGCTCCGCGTCAGACATCCCGGAGTGATACACCAGCAGACGCGTGCCTAACACACGCGCCAGCCGTTCGGTGATCTGAGTCGTAACGGCAATCTCAGGCAACAGATACAAGACCTGCCGCCCCTCCCGCAATGTCGCAAGGATCAGATGCAGATAGATCTCCGTTTTTCCACACGAAGGCGCCCCGTGCAACAGGCAAACGGATTTCGCCGCAAACGTTTCATTGATCGAGGTAAGCGCCGTTTGCTGTGCCGCGCTCAGAGGATAAGGCGGATGCAGATCCGACGTAAGATGTAATCGACTGATTTCTTTCCGGTACGACTCGAGCACTCCGCGCCGCAACAGTCCGTTCAGCACCGACGGATCGGCACCCGATGTTTTCAGTAAAGTTTTACGGGAAATTTCGGGTATGCCTTCTCCCCCCCGAAAAGGTTTTGTTTCGTCGAGGAATAAGAGCAACAGCTTCTCCTGTTTCGGTGCTCGCCTCAACGCTTCAAATACTGAGACGAGATCCGCTTCTTTCTCATAGAGGGAAGACAGGCGCAGGTAAATTTCCGTCTTGGGCACGAAACCGCGTTTAAGCTCTTCGCGAACGGTTACAGCTCCTTGCTTCACAAGTTGCGTCAACGCAGGAATCAGGTTGTGCAAGCCGGTTTTCTTCTCAAGCTCCGCCACGGTTTGCGGTTTGTCCGTCGTCGCAAGCATATCGAGTACGGTCTGCGACTTGGGCGACAAAGGCCGGGCAGCTTCAAAATCGTCACAAAGCGAAACGACTGTTTCACTTCCGAGCTTCAGGCCGGAAGGAACAGCCGCTTTATACACATCACCCAACGTACAGAGGTAGTACGAGGCCATCCATTCCCAGAAATGCAGCTGACGGTCGCGCAGGACAGGCGCCTCATCAAGCGTGGTAAAAACGGATTTGACCGCGTACGAATCGTCGGGAGGCCGCTCGTGTACCTCCCGTACGATCGCCGTATAATAACGCTTGGCCCCGAACGGAACGATCACCCTGCCGTTCGGCCACACCTGCGACTCCATGCTTTCGGGAATCGCATACGTGTACGTTTGTGCCAAAGGCAAGGGCAGGATGACATCCGCATATTTCATACGTTCTAAGGGGAATCTTCCTTTAGAAGAATACGGCAGCCGAAATCATCCACGTATGCGGCTTACCGAGGGTAGAAACAACATCGAAGTTCTTTGTGTCAAGCTTTTCATAATTGTCCGTGAGCCCCAGACTGTACGTCAATCCTACTTGTACGATATCGAATACCTCGGCACCGGCCGTAAAATTGAGACCAGCCCCAAAACTCTTTGTTTTCAATTGTTCACTGATGCTTCCGGGGATATCTCTCAGCTTGTCGCCCGACACGCGGAACGAAGCATACGGGCCGGCCGCCACGTAAGGTTTGACAAGCGGCAACATAATCTTGTACTTCAGATTGACCGGTACATCAATGTAATCATTTCGGTATCCTTTATCTTTCAATCCGAATCCTTTCTGACTGTACACTACTGCCGCATCGACACCCAGACCGGCTACGGGAATCACCATCTCAATCATCGGACCGATATGAAATCCGGTGATGTTCTCCGAATCGATCACATCCTGATTAAACTTCACGGAGGCAATGTTTACCCCGCCTTTCACACCGAAGCGCAACTGTGCCTGCATCGCGGGGGCAGCCAACAATGCCGCAACCAATAAAAACCACTTCATTTTTTTCATCATCTCTATCTCCTATCATTATATGTTTATATTCGATTGCAAAGGTATTACAATCCGTTCAATAAACAAACCCAAGAGCCAAGAGGTAATTTCTGTAGTTTTTATTGCGCGTAAGTTTTTGGATACAGAAAAGGGTGAAATCGTACAGATCACTGATTTACACCCCTTCTCCAGCGGAAAGAGAGGGATTCGAACCCCCGGAACCTCACAGTTCAACGGTTTTCAAGACCGCCGCAATCGACCACTCTGCCATCTTTCCAAATAGTTTGGATTTCCTAAAAGTCGTGCAAAGATAGTTGTTTTTCTGTAATTCCCTACCGACAAAATCATTTTTACATATCAAACAATTCAAGCGGCATCTACAACTCTATCTTTAACAATGGAATAAAAAGAAAGAAGAAGTAATGAAATACAATCTTTTTTCTATATCGACCAACTCAATATAGCTGTGTAACGAATGAAAAAAGCGACAACGACACACGTTTATGCGCCTTTTTGTGACCTTTTATCCCTTCTCACATCAAGAAATTCGAGCGACATACCGCAAATTCGGAGGCACGGAAGCGCAATTTTCGGCCAGCTCGCGTTTATCGTCATCAGGTTCTACGGCAATGATTTGAAGTTTCTTTTTTACCAAAGCCAACAAGAGAGCAAATTCTCCGTAGCCCGTGTTTTCGATCGTCACTTCTCCTTCGTCGGGCAGGGCGGCGATCTCTGCGACGTAATTGTTGTGTTTTCGCAGATTGGCACGCACCTCGCGCTCTACCGCGGGGCCTTTATAGATGTAGTTATGCTTCACCAGATCGGCGTAATAAGCCGGTGTCTCGTATTCACGGCAGATTGCTCCGTATTCGCGTCGGTAATATTGGCGTACTTCTTTCGCTCGCTGGGAATAGTTACGACTGAATCGGGCGTCATCGGGAGTAATGCGGGACATGATTTGAATATGGATCTCTCCTTTGCGAAGCATAAACTCTTGCTTGGGCAATACATGTCCTACGCCGTGAATCATCACTGGAATGAGATCGATTTGCAACTGTTCGGCGAGATAAAATGCCCCGCGATGAAAGCGAAGGATGGAGCAATCGGGCGATCGTGTGCCTTCGGGAAAAATTACGATGGAATAACCGCGTTCGACGGCGTCGCGCAAACGGTCGATCATCTGTTCGATACCGTTCGAGACGGGATAAAAGTCGGCATATCGAATCAATTGTCCGTAAAAAGGCGAATTCCACACCCAATCGTTCGTCAGGATAATGAGTTTGGGCGTGAGCATCATGATGCACATCAGATCGAGGTGCGATTGATGGTTACAGATAATCACTCCCGGACGCTCGAACGTCTCGCCGGACAAGTTGTTGAACGTTGTTTTCACTTGCGGAATGCGATAAATCACAAACCGGGCGATTCGATACAGCAACCGATGGTATGCCATCTTCTTCTTTTCCGTCGCGCGTCCGAAGGTTGCCATTCCCCATCCCGCCAACGTGATAAAAGGACTGGCGACAAGGAAAACAAGGAAGGCGTATACGGTACTGAACAGGTTTTTCAGCGTTACGGGCATCAGACGCTTGCGTCCTTTTCGCATCGTCAGGAGTCCGAACAGGAACGGCGGGAAAACGTAGGCCATCACCACGACCGAAAGCATCCCGACTACGGTTACTTCGCCCAGCGAACGCAATGCCGGGTGTTTGGCAAAGATCAGCATCCCCATCCCGACGAACATAATCGCGGCCGAAAGGGCAATACTGTTCTTGTACGACGATAAAGTTTTGCGCCGGTACGTATATTCATACATCAGTCCTTCCGTCATAAAAATCGTATAGTCATCTCCTTGCCCGAAAATGAATGTAGCCAGAATGATGTTGACAATATTAAACTTGATATCGAATAGCCCCATCAGTCCGAGTATCCATACCCAACTCAGCGCCAATGGTGTGAAGGCCATAAGCGTCAATTCGAGGCGTCCGAGCGAAAAGAGCAGGAAGACGAAGACAATCAGTCCGCAGATATAGAGAACGTAGTTAAAATTATCGGAAAGGGAGGCGATCATACGTCGAGTGATCGAGCCGGCATCGAAAGCGATGGACGACGACGCGCTTTTCGGTCCATTCAGTTTTTCTTCGATCGACTGCGCTTTGTCCCCATCGACATAAAGCAGGTTTACGATCATCGTTTTACCGTCATTTTCGAGGACGTAGTTTCGCGCCAACGTTTCTTTGATCGGATCGAAGTGCGACAAAGTGGTTTTTTCCCACGTGTGACCGATTATTCCCTCGAAGAGATGGAATGCGTCGGCACGAAAACCGAGTTTTTGTCCCTCTTCGGCGAGATAAGTCCGAACGCTGTCGCGATGTTGCTCCCAGAAATTGTTCCAGCGCTTCACCTGCGCGGTTTGTCGTGAGGGCGAAGGCAAAAAATGGCCGATGCCTCCGATTTTCGATATTTCTCCTGCAGTCAGCAGCTCCTTTAATCCGGCTAAACTCTCTTCGTTGGCCGTCAGGGCTGCTTCGGGCGTGTTTCCTTCGGTCACGTAATAAAGTACATGACGGTGATCGTTGAGCAAACCTCTCATCCGTTCGTATTCTTGCTGCTGCGTATCGGTCATGTAGTTGATTTTTCGCATATCGGCCTCGAAGTGCGACTCATCGCCCGAGAAAGCAAGCAAAACGGTAACGACGATGATGATTGCGACAAGCCAGCGATTCTTTTCGAAGGGGCGGTCTACGAATCGTCCGAAAGGCGCGTGCGAACGGACCGGTTTCCGACCGTGACGAGGCAACAGATGGGGCAAAAACAGCAACACGAACAGGATTGTACCGACAAGCAACAGGGATGCGAACCAGCCCAGATCGCACATGGCATCCGAGCCGACGAATACAAGGCTCATGAAAGCGCCTACGGTCGTGATGTTACCGATCGTGAGCGGTTGGATGATGTCTTTGATCACGAACCGAGAGTCGGGCACGCTTCCATGATGTCCGATGAAATGCAGCGGATAATTGATGGCGATGCCGAACATGATGGAGCTGATGCCGACGGCGATAATGGAGACTTCGCCCCGGATAAGGTGCATCAGTCCGAGAGCAAACAGACCGCCGAAGGTGACGGAGGCGAAGATCAGCCCGATTTTTCGCGCGTCGCGAAACGTAAAGATCAGGAGCGCGAGTACGATTACCACGGCGAAGAGGCTTGAGAGGAGCGTATCGCGTCGGATTTGTCCGGCATTGGTCAAAGCGATCTCCGCGGCGCCGAAACTGCGGAACGAGATGCCGTCGAAGGCTTTCTCCGTTTCCCTCATGCAGGTATTCAGCGTTTCGACGAAGTGTTTGTTGGCCGATGTTTCGCTCGCGGGGATGGCACAGTCCACAACGATCAGCGCTTGGCCGTCGTCCGAGAAGATATAATCCTGATACAGGTCGAATCGTGCGCCCGCCTGAAAGTCTCGGAGCTTGCTCATGAGGTTCGCGGTCAGTTGGAGGGGATCGGCGAGGAGATGCTGACGCACCATCATGCCGGCCGAGGAGGTCAGGATGTTTCGATCCATCTCTAATTGCCGTGCTAAGGCCTTACGCGTTACAAGCGTATCCATCCGGCGATAATCATCATCGTCAAGACAATAAGGCATATTCTCTATGACGAACAGGGCGACAGACATCATCTCGGCCGGGTCTATTTTGTAGAGGATATGCTTCACTTGGGTGGTGTCGGTGGCCGTTTGCAGCCGTTCGACGAGCGCATCGACGGCTCGCATCTGCTTTTCGCGGTCGGTCGAATCCTTCGCGGTGCAATAAATCGTGATTTTGTTCGAAGAAGCGACGTAACGATAAGCGTTGTTGATGCGCTCGTTCGTTTTATCCGAGGGCAGGAACCGTGAGATGTCTTCCGTAAAACGCACTTGCGAAGCTAATCCCAGAAAGACCGCGATCAGCACGAGCAAAAGGATAAAAAGCAAGCTTTTGCGCGATGAAAAATAATCGTAGACGGAAAGAAAGAACTTTGTCATGGCTTCGGGCTGCGTTTGAAGAGGGAATGATAGAGCATCGAAGGATATCCGTAGAGCATCGCGGCGATTACGAGAATCGTGTTGAGAACGCTGATACGCACAAAATCCTTTCCCGGCCGAAAATGCGTCACGCGTTCCCCTTCGGGCGCGTAATAGACGTGCGTGGGCACGGAAACGATGCGTATGCCTTTCCATCGGCAGCGCACGAGCAGTTCCAACTCGGCTTCGTAGCGCGATGAGAAGGGTCGCATCCCTTTCATGGCGCGCAGCGGATAGAGACGGAAGCCGTTTTGCGTGTCGCGCAGGCGTCGGGCGGTCTGTACGGCGAACCAGAAGTTCGAAAATTGGTTGGCGAACGAGTTTTTGGGAGGCATATTGCCTTCGACGATGCGTTGGCCGATGATCAGCGCGTCGGGATACCGGCTCAAGGCCTCCGTAAAACGCGCGATGTCGGTCGCGGCATGCTGTCCGTCCGAATCCATCGTTATGGCATAGGCATAACCAAGCTTTTCGGCGCGGTCGAATCCGTTTTTGAGCGCGTGCCCCTTGCCTTTGTTAGGGTGATAGGAAATTATTTCGACGCGACCGGCGAAATCTGTCAGGATAGCGGCCGTTTCGTCGGTCGAACCGTCGTTTACGACGATCACCGGGAGGTTTTGTCGTAACGCGGCGTCCAAAACTTCGCGCAGCGTCTTGGCGTTGTTGTAGGTCGGGATGATTACGCAGACGGATAATGCTTCCGTTCCCGGTCGTATGTCCGTTTCACGGTCCGGCATCATTTCATCTCTTCAAATAGCAGGTTTATTTTTGAAAAAACAGTGTCGCCTTCGCCTACGATGCCCGAAACGGCGATCATCCCGTCGTCCTGTATCGTTACGTTGAGCGCGAAGGTGAGTTCGCTGACGATTCGCGGGTCGATGACTTTCACGAATTTCACGTTCTTAATCGTCCGGAGAAACAACGTCGTGCCGCGGTATGCTTCGACGAGTTCTTTGATCATCTGGATGATGCACACGCCGGGCGTAACGGGATTATCGGGAAAGTGAGCCTCGTAAATGACGTGCGAAGCGTTGAGCGACACACGGTAGTCGACGCCTCCTTCCCTATCGGTACGCTTACGGATGGTATAAAATGTATTATTCAGCATATGGTGTCGTGTTATCAGTCTCCGTTTCCGTTAATTTCCGCAATTCGTACGTCAGATTATGCCGACGGTTGACGAGCCGCAGCATGCCGTCCGGTAAAACCGTCAATTCCTTTTTTCCATGACTCACCACAAGCATGTTATGTTGTTCGTACCGTACGATTTTGCGGGCAAAAGGCGCTTCTGGATGGTCGCACTCGATGAGAAAATGCAGATCCGACGCGATGGTGCGACGGATATACCATTTATCGAGCATCGACTGCACATCCTGCAACTCGCACCGGCGATTCGTTGTCGAAAAATCGAACGCTTTAAAGCCGAATTCGTTCATCAGCGTGCCGCGCCACGTATCGCCATTCTTCCGGAGGATGCAAAGCCCCGACAGTTCGTTTTTCGGTGTCCGCAGCACGACCCGGTACGTGTTTCGTTCCGTTTCCGAGCGTCGCGCGGACGTCCAGACGGGAGCGTCGGAAGGTTGGGCATCGGCTGAGCGTCGCAACGCCGGCACGGTACTGCATCCGGCCAGCAGGAGCGACAGACTAATGAGCAAATACCGAATCATCGACAGGCGTGTTGAGTTGGATGTTCTTTAGCGTGATAATTGTTTTGTCGCCGCTTTTCTCGATCAGCTCCACACGACGAATGCGGCTGTCCGAACGGTCTACATAGAGCTGTATCGACGAGAATAAGTCTTTCACTTCTTTCTTTCGCGGCGTCAGCATGATTTTACAGTCGCTTTTACCGATCATAAACGCTGTCGCAAAGTCCGGCGAATCGATCAGCCCCGCGCCGCTGACGCCTCCTATCATCACCCGGCTGATTTCGGTAAAGAGTTTGCTCCCTCGCACCGGAATTTTGTTCGTTTTTCCGCCCGATATCATACGCACGTTATCCCCGTCCATCGCAAAGACGTAAGCATAAGGCCGCGTATACTCCCATCGGATCTTGTCGTTCGGCTTATACAGCATTTTACCTTCCGAAGTGACTTGATCTTTCATAAACGAGAGCTCTTTGACCTGCGTAAAATCCGCTTTGAGCGTCTTCATTTCGCGCGCGACGCGTCTGATGTTGTCCGTAATCTCTTTTTTCTGCGTTTCGGTTGCCTTTTGATAGCTGTTTTGTGCCGAAAGGGTTACGACAGACGACCACATAAGCAGCGACAGAAGTATTTTGTTCGTTGTTTTCATTTTCCTCCTAATGAATTGAGGGCAAAGATAGTCCACAAATCGCATAAAAGGAAGAAAAAGGAGATGATTTCGGTTTTTTCACTTTTTGATTGATTAACGGTTAGCTTTCAGCCGTCAGCCGTCAGTTTTCAGACAACCAAATGACTCAACAATTCAACAACTCAATAAATAAACAATCCAACAACTAAACATTCAAACACCCGAAAGGTTTCATTTTTCACTTTTCACTTTTCGTTTGACTACAAATTTAGTTTGCGTTCATTTGCGCAATTTGCGTCATTTGCGGTCGGATCATTAGCCGACAGCGGTCGGTTTTCAGACAACCAAACGACTCAACAATTCAACA
>NZ_JAUMYS010000074.1 GCF_030528505.1 Tannerella sp. | reverse complement strand
CGGCCATCGGGATTTGGAATGTCGGCTCATTCGTCCGGAACGACCGCAGCATCGTCATACCGCTCCACAGCTGGATTTCGTAGGTGCTTCGATTCCAAACGACAGGTTGGGTAACTTGGCTGCTGCTATTCATTGAAATCGCTTCTCCGGATAATTTCCACTGCAAAGTGGTTACATCTGTAACAGGGTTGGGCGAGAGGCTAAAACTGTAAGTAGAAGGAAGTTCAAATTCTTTGTATATAATTGTTTCCGATCCGCATGGGTCATCGAAACGGACTGTGATATACACGCTTGATGCACCACTCTGAGGGTTGCCTGAGAAATCGGTAAAGTGATAGCCCTGTATCATTGCCTGCCAATTATTGGAAGCAGACCATCGAAAATTTCTGCCTAACTCCTGAATTGGATATACCGCTTCGACTTGACCTCCGGAAGCATCTAACTGTCCCGCCAATAAATCATTTGTTTGCGTTGTGCCTGACTTCCATACAAGAAGATCATCTTTCCTAAATGTTGTATTGGTTCCTACAATAGTTGCTTTTACCCAACCTTTTTCTATGGGTGAGGTCAGCGATTGCTTACTTACGGATATCGAGTTATTTGTTTGTCCGTATACATGCAATCCCGGATGAACCTGCCATTGTTCTTGTAGCCCCGGCAGCAGGTTTTCTACCGTGTAGGTCGCCTGATTACAGATAGCCGAAGGACCGGAGAGGAAGGGCTGTCAGATGGTTATGGGAAACCTCAAAGTTGTAAAAGGAGCTATTGTAGCACGAATTTCACCATTTGTAAATCCTGTTTGTTGAAATACGGCATTTGGCGTTCCTTGTCCTGATATCAATGTCATGCTGTTATTGCTGGAGCTCCATGTAACAGTTGTATTAGGAGGAAGGTTTTGAATTGTATATGTATAAGAGTTTTGCCCGCAAATAATAGATGGCCCTGTAAATTGAATGGAATATGAAGACAGGCAACTTGCACTATTCACACTGTTTCTTATCACATTTCCCGGTTGCGGTCCAAAACCAAGGTTGAAATTAACACCAACATCTTGTAAATGGCAATAACTCATTATTGTTCCTCCATTGGTCGGTGTAGGAGGCCTAGTACATCCCCCTTCAGGTATGGCACATCCGTCAATAGCTGTATTATTTCCATTCCAAACACAAGCATGCGTATGTCTGGAACCGAATAAATGCCCAAATTCATGAGTAGAGACAAAGACGGACCAACTATAATTGGGCACAGCATTAAACAAATTATCTATTCCACAAACTGAAAGTTTCTGACGAGTTGAGGAATTACAGAGACCATTAAATCCTGCAGCCTTCCCTCCTCCGATGCTTCTAAAAGTAAGTAATTGTCCGATATCTCCATTTATTGATGTTCTCGTATTCTGAAAATTATTCAATAATGCTGATGTATTATTCTCAGTGTAAGGGTCTGTAGTAGTCCATACATGTATTTCTGATATTGTCGTAAAAATCCCTTCATTCCGATAAAGCGTTGCTACTTGGTTGTACAGAGCGGTTACAAATGCCTCTACCGATGAGACACTATTCCCACGTGCCTGATAAATATCAAATTCCGTCTCAAAGTAAAACCGAACGTGCTTTATGTTAAATGTAGTAGAGCGAATATTTGAAGGATTGAGTAAAACATCATCGGATGGATTTAGCAAAACTTTTGCATCATACATAACAGATTCATCTTCGATAGTTGAGCATAAGAAAGAATATTTATCTTTCAGATTTCTATCATTGTAGGAAACGTGAAGACCTGTTACTTTATCATAGGCAATGTTGAAATTGCCATCTTCCGTTGCAATAATTCCCATTATCTCGTTTTCAAAACATGTCAGTGCAACAATACTGTTGACATTGTTTTTAACTACACCTCGGTAATGTTTGATATTTTTATTGGGTCGATATCTATGTCCTTGATCTGTTACGATCTCATAATTATATGTATCCGTAACATCTACTACCTCTATTTCCATTTTTCTATTAATGTTCAGAGGTATCTCTATATCAATCGCCTCTCCCGCATTTTTCATACTTAAAGGATTGTATTTAAAAAATAACAGATCATCTTTTTCTTTGAATTGATTCGACAACGGAATATTATACTCTTTCGATACCTGAAAAGGCTTTATTTTCCGAAAAACAGTATTTCCTTTTTTATTTTGTATTTCACG
Organism: Tannerella sp.; assembly: GCF_030528505.1. Taxonomy (GTDB): domain Bacteria; phylum Bacteroidota; class Bacteroidia; order Bacteroidales; family Tannerellaceae; genus Tannerella. The sequence goes on along the minus strand of NZ_JAUMYS010000074.1, from coordinate 12,066 downwards.
ATACATTTGATTCTGTGAGTTCATGTTTTGCAAAGTAAATGCAAACAAGAAGAAAAATAAAATTTGAGTTTTCATATAGATATAAGTTTTAAATTATTTGATTCGCATAAATATAGTTTTATCAATTGACATTTTATACGGTTCAACAATACAATAATATGTAGTGTCAAATTTATTAATTGATAGATTTGGTGCAGGAAGACACAGCGGACAGGTATTGAACTCGACATATAAATATTCGTATGTACCGGAAGGTATGTTTCCAACATTGCCTGTTACTCTAAGTGTCTTATCTTTTTTAAATTCATAATACACATTTTTGCATGAGACATCCATGGTATCGAAGACTGCTACATTTTCCTTGGTGCCTACTACTGATATGGTTTGTATCAACTTCCATGTACCAATAATATCGCCTTTAGCTCCTATCGTTGGTACAAGTGGACATTTTAAATGAGTGAAATCTTCCACTTTTAATTCTTCTTTCTCGCACCCTGCTCCCACCATTAGTAAAAACAGGGCACCTATCCATAAAATGATTTTCTGTTTCATGTTTTTCTGTTTTTAAAAATTGATAATTGATTTCCGCATTCCGGATATTTCTTTCATGCTGCGCCTCCGGTGCGGTTTGCGAGGCGCATCGGCTTGTCGGGCGGAATATCAGTTGTTTTTTCCATAGTGTTATATTTTTTGTTATGTACGACAAAGGTATAAATATTTTTTTGATAAGATGCAAATATTTTGCTTGTTTTTTGCGCCTTTTGCCTTATCCATTGCGAACTTGGCGGTAAAATAACCGCAAGGAACGCAAAAGTTACACAAAGCACGCACGTTTGTTTAAGCAAAACCTCTCAACCATTCAAGAAATCAATATTTTATATCAGGCTTACAGCCCTCTTCGCAGGAGTGGGTATTCTTTTTTCCCCAACGCTTCGCTTTGCTACACATGGGGCTGAATTAACACACTCCTGCGGGGCTGTTACAGTGGTCTGCTATCAGTTTTCAAGCAGTCAGCTATCAGCCAAAACAACTCAACAAATAAACAATTCAACAACTCAACGCTCGAAGGGCTTCACTTTTTAATGGTTTGTCAGCGGTCAGTAGCCAGCTTTCAGCCAACAGTTAAAACAACTCAACAAATAAACAATTCAACATCTAAACGCCCGCAGGGCTTCACTTTTCACTTCTCACTTTTCGTTTTTCACTTTTCTCTCACTTCTTAATCAACTTCTGCGTATATGTCTGTCCGTCTTTGACCACGCGTACGAAGTACAGTCCTGCCGGCAGTCCGGCCATCGGGATTTGGAACGTCGGCTCATTCGTCCGGAACGACCGCAGCATCGTCATACCGCTCCAGAGCTGGATTTCGTAGGTGCTTCTGTCGGTCGAGAGCACGCTTAATCCGCTGACTTCGTCCGTCTCCATCAACTGCAAGGTCACTACATCCGTTGCCGGGTTGGGCGAGAGGGTGAAGGACCTCCGCATATTGGCAATGATACATCCATTGGTTCCGAAAACAGATTGCGAGTTCGGATTCCGGGGAGTAAAAAGAATCTTTAACTCCAGTTCTCCGGAAGAGATGAAATCAGGCGGATAATCCTGCAATGCCAGGTAAAAGTCTGAACGGATTTCGGACGAGCTCAAATCCACCGTCATCCCATTTTCGTAGCCGACCGCTGGATGTCCGTTTACCATGTAACGGTATTGTCCCGGAGGGCAAATATCATAAGATACCCCGGAAATCGTTACATGTAATAATTGCGGGCTTACGTAATTACCACTCATATAGGTTGCATTTACGGAGAATGAAATCTTTTCAGGCATCGTGGAGATGCTTTTGGTTAATTTAATCTCTGGTGTACCCGGATATTCAATAGCAGCCTGAATCACTATGGGAGCACCGTAGATGGCCGTTTGCACAGAAGCAGACAAAACGCCTTGAGGCGATATTGAAAATCCTCTGTTAAGTCCTTCTTTTATAATCCATCGTATCGTTGCGCCCGGCGGCAGATTTTCTACCGTATAGGTTGCTTGGTCGCAGACCGACGTGGGACCGGAGATAGAAGGTGTCCGAATATAATATTTCAAATTTGAATGATCATAAGGAGAATTATTCTTATAATGTTTTACTAAAGCACCACATCCCATTTTAGATATAAAAACATTTGGATCGGTAGTCGTAACAGCTGAATGATCATTTCCAAAATAGGTTGAACCATAAAAAACTTTTAAATTTGCAACTCCGGATAGAAAAGGAACTTCAAAATAGCTGTTATCCAACCAGTAATTGTCTACATTATGAGCTTCGTTATTCATATTATTAATCCAAACCTTATCACCTCCTTCGCTTACATGCCAAGCATAGGCATGACAGTTATAACTATCTGTTCCTCCTTCCAACACTTCTATGGCATATGTTCGTGATTGAATATCAGCCTGTTGTATTTCAAAGGGTGAGTGTCCTCCTCCTTCGCATGCCTTCACATTCGTACCATTAGGAGTTGGCCTGTAAAAATCAAAACACTGCTGGGCTTGAGTAACTACTCTACCGTTAAAAATCAGGAATAAAACTTGTAGTATAATTATATATATCTTTTTCATTTTCTTTAGCTGTTTAATTGTTTGTAAAACTTCATCATGCAATTTTCAATCAATCCGATTAATTCTTTGTCCAATGATATAAACCCATCCATATACAGGCGGACTTTTTTATTCGATTGCATAAGTTCCATGAATGGCGGATATTCGTATTTGATCATGATATTTCCATACCCAATCATTTCAAAGTCATAGGATGAAAGAGTTTGCCAGTTCGGATCTGTAAAAGACAATTCGGCGATCTCTGTGATTATCTGTGATACGGTGTTGATATAATTCAATGTCTGAGATTTATTCATTTTCCCGATGACTTCCTTCTGTGCCGACAGCATCCGCAAACAAAGATAATGAAAATGACATTCGTTGTTTTTCACTTCTTTGATATTCACCTCTTGAAGTTTCCGGATAAAATAATCGGGCATATCATCCCGTTTGTATAACTCCTGCAACATGTTATATCGATTAATGGTGCTACGGAATCCTTGTTGATTCGTATTAAACAAAAGGGCATCTTTAGCCATATCCATGTGAATAAACTGAATAAACAGCTCGTGGGTATTCATTTTCTTCAAAAAATCATCGGGTATTTGCCTTCTCCGAACCAGCTCTTTATGGTCTGTTTTCTTCCATTCTTCCGTTGTAAATGGATTGAATGTATACAATGTTAATCCTTGCGTACCGAAAGCCGCAGTGCAGTCTTTTTTCTCAATCTCGATTTTATCGTTATTCATTTCATCTTTATTGCACGAGAAGCAAAAGACAGATATTAAAAAGAATAGAATAACAGTCTTTTTCATCGTAATAAAAAGTTTTGGACAGATACAATGATTTCTCTATCCAATGAATTATTAATGAATCTTTCGTTATCCGTTAAGGATTTAACTTTCTCCGGATTCTTTCTTATCCCTTTGGGTTCGCTTGGAAGCACTCTATAAAGTGCCGACAATGACGAATTATAAGCAAATCCTACATACTCATCAGGATACTTTCTTTTTTCAAGATGTACATTCAGAATAATGTGCATCAGATTTTTCTTGTCAGAGATTGAAAGATTATCGATAAAAGATGTTTCTGCAACGACTTTTTCCAAAAAATATAATTGAAACCTTTCACTGTTTCGAATATTTTCATTTGTAATTTTAGCAATATCATCCAATGATTTTCTGGTGTAGAATTTGCTAAATACGGCAAAAGCATCCTTTCTTGAAATAAATTCTTTCCAAACAGTCGAATTGTTAAAGACGTCTAAGAACCTTTCATTTGGATTATTGAAAAGCAATATATCCCTATTAAAAGGATATTCCAGACAGCAGTCAAGAAGTTCTTTTGTATTCATATTTTTCAGAATTTCACTTGAAGGCTGGGAACGTTGCACTTTTTCCTGATAATCCATCTTCTTCCACTCTTCCGTTCCCGGTTTAACGGGATAGTCCCATGTTTGTCCGAAAATACCAATCGGGCAAAATGTCATCAATAATACAATGATTTGCTGTTTCATGTTTTTCTGTTTTTTAAAATAGATAATTGCTTTTCGCGTTCCGGATATTTCTTTTACGCTGCGCCTCCGGTGCGGTTTGCGAGGCGCATCGGCTTGTGGGGCGGAATATCGGTTGTTTTTTTCATAGTTTTATCTTTTTTTGTTATGTACGACAAAGGTATAAATATTTTTTTGATAAGATGCAAATATTTTGCTTGTTTTTTGCGCCTTTTGCCTTATCCATTGCGAACTTGGCGGTAAAATAACCGCAAGGAACGCAAAAGTTACACAAAGCACGCACGTTTGTTTAAGCAAAACCTCTCAACCATTCAAGAAATCAATATTTTATATCAGGCTTACAGCCCTCTTCGCAGGAGTGGGTATTCTTTTTTCCCCAACGCTTCGCTTTGCTACACATGGGGCTGAATTAACACACCCCTGCGGGGCTTTTACAGCTGTCAGTGGAAAGCATTCAGTATTCAGCGCGGCCAACAACTCAATACCTCAACACCCCGCAGGGTATTGTCATTCGTCATTGTTCCATCCAACACCTCAACAAATCAACGCCCGCAGCGGAAGATCGCCTTAAAGGAGGCGTTTGGCCTTCATTTCAAGGTATTGGTTGATGACATCGACCGAGAGGTTTTCGGGGGTGGTGAGGAGCGAATAGATGCCATGCCGGCGCAGCGTGGTCGTTACGTATTGTTTTTCGTAGAGAAATTGGTCGGCGATTACCTGATGGAAATAGGCTTCGGACGTCTGGGGGCGGCGGGCGGCAAAGTCGCGAAGCTCGGCATCCTCGAAGAAGATGGCCAGCACCACGTGTTGACGTGCCAACTGCTGCATGTAGCTCAGTTGGCGTTCCATCCCGATGACGCGGTCGAAATTCGTGTAAATGATAAGCAGGCTTCGTTTGCTCACGTGTTTGTTCAGATGCACGTAGAGCGACGAGTAATCGCTTTCGCCGAAGGTGGTCTGCTGGCGGTAGAGGTTTTCGAGGAGGAGCTGCATCTGTGACGACTGCTTGCCGGCGGGGACGAACGTCTCAAAGTGTTCGGCGAAGGTAATCAGCCCTGCCTTGTCTTCTTTCCGGATCGCGACGAACGACAGCACGAGCGCGGCATTGATCGAGTAGTCGAGCAGGGTCATCCCCCGAAATGCCGACTGCATGACGCGCCCCTTGTCGATGATGTTGTAGATATGTTGCGACCGTTCGTCCTGATACGTGTTGACCATCACCTGATGGCGGCGGGCGCTGGCCTTCCAGTTGATGGTGCGGTAGTCGTCGCCCTTCACATATTCTTTGATGTGCTCGAACTCGGTATGATGCCCGATGCGGCGGATGCGTTTGATGCCTAATTCGGTCAGGTTGTTATGGATGGCCATCAGCTCGTAGCGGTGAAGCATGAGGTAGGAGGGGTAGACCTTGACGCGGGCAGGCTGACCGGCCGTGATACGGCGTACGACGAACCCGATCGTCGTGGAAACGAACAGGCGGATGTGTCCGAAACCATATTCGCCGCGTTTCACAGGTCGCAGCTGATAGACAATCTCTTTGCGGGCTCCGGAAGGCAGATGAAGCGGGAAAAGAATATCGCGTCGCTGAAAGATATCGGGCAGCTCGTCGATCACCTCAATATGTGCGGAGAAAGGGTAGGAGTTCTCTACGGCAATGCGGACGGGGTTCGGGTCGCCGTTCGAGAAGCGGGCGGCACACGAACGCTCGGCGTACACTCCGTTTTTCTTCCGCCACAGCAGCGCGATGTCGACTGCCGAGAGCAGCGCTTGTGCCACGAGCAATACTTTCCCGGCCAAGAATAACACGGGAAAGGTGTAGCCCGCCAGAAACAGGATGACGGCTGCCACGCAGAAGATATAAAACCGCTTGCTCAGGAACATTATTTCGGCACTTCTACTTTTTCGATCAGGCGGCGTATGACTTTCGAAGGCGTATGTCCCTCCATCTCGGCTTCGGCCGTCAACATCAACCGATGCTGCAATACGGGCGGGGCAATGAATTTCACATCTTCGGGTGTGATAAAGTCGCGTCCCTGCAACAACGCGAAGGCCTTGGCCGACTGCATAAGCGCTACCGACGCACGCGGCGAGGCGCCGAGATAGACGGCCTTGCTCGTGCGTGTCTGATGGACGATGGCGGCCACATAACGCAGCAGAGACGGTTCGACATACACCTTGCCGACGCATTCGCTGAGCCGCAGCAACTCGTCGGCCGTCAAGACGGGGCGGATCGCCTCCAGCGACGTCAGCCGCGCGTTTGCATGATGGCGTTCCAGAATCCGTACTTCCTCGTCGAGCGTAGGGTATTGCATTGTAATCTTCATCAGGAAGCGGTCTAACTGCGCTTCGGGGAGCCTGTAAGTACCTTCCTGTTCTACCGGGTTCTGCGTCGCCAGAATGGTATAGAGCGGGCTCATCTTATACGTCGTCCCGTCGAGGGTTACTTGCCGTTCTTCCATCACCTCGAACAGGGCGGACTGTGTCTTGGCAGGAGCGCGGTTCACCTCGTCGACGAGTACGATGTCGGCGAAAATCGGCCCCTTGTGAAAATCGAACTCGCTCGTTTTCATGTTAAACACCGACGTACCCAGCACATCTGACGGCATGAGGTCGGGCGTAAACTGAATGCGTGAAAAACGCGCCTCTACGAGCTGCGCCATCAGCCGTGCCATCAGGGTCTTGGCGATGCCCGGCACGCCTTCGATGAGTACATGCCCCTTGGCCAGCATCACGGTAAGCAGCAAATCGACCGTACGCTCCTGCCCGACAAGTACCGACGACATAGCCGCGCGTATCCGGCCGATCTTCTCCGTAAACCCCCTCAAATCCATTGTTTCTACTCTTTCTTCCATATTAATTCAATTTGCTTTTCCATTCATTGATCCGGTCGATATGGCGTATCATCGCCGCCTCGTCGGCCCGTGTATCGTCGTGCAGCAACATGTTCAGCTCGCGGAAGGCCGGCCATACCTCTTCGGCGGGGAGCCCCATCTTCCGAGCCAAACGTCCGTTGAGTGTTTCCGCCGGCTCGCCCGATTGCAAATCAAGCCCGTGAAGCCGTTTCACGTCCGTGCAGAAATACAGATATTTCTTTTTAATCATTTCTTTGTAATCCTTCCGCTGATAATACAGACGACCGATGAGCTGCGTAAACCGGAGCGTCCCGTTGGCGGGAGGCTGCACGACGGGGATCACCCGCTGCCGCCGTCGGGCGGTGAAGAACATAAACAGCAGAAGCGTCAGGGCGGCTGTGTACAAAGCCCAACGCAACGGCGGATGCTTCAGGAGGACGCGAAACAGGCTGCCCGACTCCTGCGCGCCTGAGCCGTACGATTCGAGCCGTATGAGCGGCAACGGCCCCATACATGAAAGCAGACGGAAGATATACGAGGCATTATTACCGTCGAGCATGCCGTAGTTTGTGAAGAGGAGCGGCGTCGTCACCAGAAAGAGTTCACCATCTCCGATATACGCCTGTATCGCCACCGGTCGTCCTTGCCCGTCGCAGACGAGGACTCTCGACGAATCGCATCTCATCTTGTCCGAACGAGGTTTCGCAAGTGTATCGTGTTCAGACGATAGTTCTTGTTCTCTGATTTGCAGCGTGTCGTCGCCCGTATGAAGGTAAGACGGATGCGTCTGTGGATAAACTGCATAAACCGCTTCGGCATGAAGCGTGTCGGCGCCCCAATACAGGCTGTCGCGCTGCCGGGTTTGTTTGACCGAGCGTTCGAAATAACGGACAAGGCCAAAGACGGGATCATACTCGGTCGAGAACCGGAGCGAATCGCATAACGCGCCGGAGAACCACGATGCGCAAAGCATCACCTTGTTGCCTTGGCGAAGCAGACCGTACAGTGCTTTCACATCGATCGACTGCATCAACAAGTCTTCTTCGACTACGAGGATCGCGCGTCGATCCGCTTCGGGCAACAGTTCCGGCTCCGGTAGATCGAGGATGTTTTCCTCCGCATTCCATGCGGAGAAAGGGCTTTCTTCCTCATTGAAATGGATGGAATCTAATTCATTGTCCCACGCTTCTTCCCCGAAATATTCTTCTGCCTCTTCAATCCCGTATGTCTCATCCTCCATCAGCGAATCTTTCCGTTCCTCCCACAGCCCGGACGTATCGACGCTCGCCATATAGGTTTCATAAAGCGAACGGTTCAGGACTTCGTACGCGACGACCGACGTCCCGACCACCTCGTCGAACACGTAGCAACCGAAGGGCTGGCGGTCATTGTGGTAAAACGTCGGAGTCCATCGGAACGGTTTCGGCGAATAGTACTGGAACACAAAGGCCAGCGCCGTAAATGCGCCGAGTATCACGAAATAGAGTTTACTCCCCTTCATGTTCCTCCCCTCCTTCCCGGATTTGTCGTTGCAACTCGCGCATAGCGGCGAACAGCTCGGGCGTGGCCTGATAATTGCCGTATCGCACCTGCAGAAAACGATTTGTAAAATCGCGAAACGCCGGTCGCGACGTCGCCGGCTTTAATTCGTACATATATTCGGTAGGCGTCTTGAAGATGCGCCAGTCGATCCATTCCTTATCGGCTAGAAAACGGAGGGTCTGTAAGTATATGATGCGAACGGCCGACCGGAAGTCGCTCGAGGCCAAAGCCGCGGAAAGCTCTTTCTCAAAATCGACACCGTAAATGTTTTCCTCTTCCACCTCGTAAGCGAGACCCGACATGTTTTTTTCGCGCATAAACAAAGAGGGATGCTTTCTCCAGATCAAATAGACGACAAGTGCGAGGACTAACACGACAAGGCCGATAAGTATCCATCCGGTTAAGGAATAAATAGTGTCGTCCGCGGCATTGCGAAATAACCCCCGCAGGATATCCCCCAGCCATCGCCGGATGATATCCGTCAGGCTGACGTCCGACATTTGCAGCTGACTGTTATAGTCGTAACGGGCATCGGCCTGATATTCGGCTATCTTGTCGGTGTTGTATCGTATCGTATCGGCGGAGTGAAGCATGCTTGCGCGTTACAGGTTGGCGAAGTTAGAGATTTCCGTTTCGACCGTGACGCCCTCGCGTTTCTCACGGATATGGAAATATTCGAATGCAATCCCGATCAGCCCCACGATCTGTGCGATATAAGAACCATACGACTGGATAATCCCCAGCACATAAACCAGCAATTGATACCAGAGCGACTGGTCGATCGCCGAATCGGGCGAGGTGAGAGTGAACAGCTGCGCTACGACCACAACCAGATACCAAGGCAAGTACGTGACCGTGTTGATAATGCTTCCGATTAGTCCGAAGATAAAGAGGATTCCGAATATTTCGAGCCAAAACGACATGCCGTAGCGGAACGCCCGTTGCAAGGTCTCGAAAAAAGGCCGGTCTTCAAAGAGATACATCGGTCCGAAGAGCGCCATCGGCGACATAATGATCAGTCCGCCGATCGCTACGAAAAGAAGATAGACGACAACGGCCCAGATCGACCACGCTGCGAGCGCTCCTGCGATGCTTCCCACCATAATTGTGATGGCGCTATAAAACAGGATGATGCGGACGCATTTGCATAGAAACCGGAGGAAGGTACCCTTAAATTCGCCGAACATCAACCCTGTAAGTCGTTCGGGACGGTAATCATATACATGCATCAAGCCATAGATAAAGGATGACAGGACCATATTGCCTATCATATAGAAAAGAATATACACACCACCTTGAAGCACGAAACGCATCAGGAAGTCTTTCGGGTGGTCCGGGTTCTTCAGAAACTCCACATAAGTCGAGACATACGAATTGAGGGCAAAAGCCTGAAAAATGCATAACGGCAGAAGCAGGTAAAGCGAGAAGCGGAGGATGACACGCCAGTTCTCGCGGAGGTAATCGAACGTGATGTTCAGCTTCTCGCTGAAGGTACGTACCCGATAGTAACGAATTTTAGGATTGGTGTATTCCATTGTCTGATGATATATGATGTTTGTTTTTCCATACGGTGCGGGGATACATCACGAAATAAACGATTGCGCACGCGAGCGAGAGCAGAATAAATACAGCCCGCTGCACATCGGGAAGCTCCGTATGCCGCGTCAGGAAGCTTTCGATAAATCCGGCGATGATAAACATCGGAACGAGTCCCACGGCGATTTTCAATCCCCTTTTAGCGCCTTGCCGGAAAGCATATCCGCGCGGATAAGTACCCGGAAACAGCCATCCGTTGCCCATCGCAAAGCCGGCGGCGCCCGCCACGACGATCGACGAAATCTCCAGCGCGCCGTGAAGCCAGATCGAGAGAAGCGATTCCGTTCCTACGCCCTGCTGAAAAAAGAACGTCTGAAACGCTCCGACCATCACGCCGTTGTAAAGGAGCATCATGCCCGTACCCAGACCGGTGAGCAGCCCGGAAATAAAGACCCGGAACGAGACATAGATATTATTCGACGTAATGCCCAAAAACATCCCCAGTTCGCCCTGACTGTCATAGACGGCCATCGGTGTGCCGTTGCGGATATTGTCGAGCGTCATATCGACGTATGCATTGCCCAGAATCAGCCGCACGAACGTATCGTCGTACAGCGCGGAAAAGGCTCCGATCAGCATACTGCAAAGAAATACCAGAAACGAATAGAGCAGTTCGCGGCGCGACTCGTACATCACGAGCGGAAGCTCTTCTTTCCAAAAGCGCCATATGCGCGACCGTTTCTCTTTCTTGTTTTTATACAGTGCGTTGTGAAGCGCCGATGCCAGATTGTTCAGATAAGTCGTGATGCGCGACCGCGGATAATGGCTGCGCGAGAACGAAAGATCGGTCGTGATTTCGGTATACGCGTCGGCAAGGCGTCCCGGGTCTTGCGTGTCGGCCGATGCGACCACCTCTTCCAGACCTTGCCACTTGGCGATGTTTTGCCGTATGAACGAAACTTCTTTCAACTCTGACCCGTTTATTGTTGATAAAACAGCACAAAAGTAATCTTTTCATGTGTTTACGCAAAACGAAGGCAGGCAAAAAAACAGCCGATACGGACAAATAGGGCAAGGACCTTCAGCCGTTCTTTCGCGATCGATATGATTTTGCGCAAACAGGACGCTTTGTGTGCCGGCGGATTGTATGATTGACGAAAGTCTGTGCATTAATTTAAAAGAGTTATCTTTACAACAAAAATGATACCTGACATGAGCATAAAAGCAGTAGTCTTCGATTTCAACGGCACCCTCTTTTGGGATACGGCATACCATAGCAGCGGTGTGTCATAACGGGCGAAATGCTTCGTTACTTGCGGAATGTGAGCTCGGTTACATACCTTAGTATGCTCCCTCGCCCTCATCCTTAGCGCCCCCCAATTTCACCCTTTCTTACACACCTAAAGAGGGTGTGCCCAAACATTGCGTTCTGACACACCCTCTATCTGAACGGTTCGGAAAAAGGATTGCGGTCGCGCCCTCTCACGGACGAAGACAAACCCAACCGTATCATGGGACAAGCTAATGACAGAGCGATGGAATTCATTTTCGGCAGGTCACTTACCCCCGAATGAAGTATCCGAATTAGGCGAAGAAAAAGAAATAAGGTGGCACAAATCGTCATCGTGAATTCCTCTCCCAACGACGCTGTTTTCGCAGCCGGGAACGGGAGTCGACACCGTATCATCACCGATTTCAGAGAAGCTGTCAAATGATCCGGATAGCGTTTCGCCCGTCGAGCCGGTGCGCACACACCCTGCGAGGTAGTGCGCAGGCACCCTGCGAGGAGGCTTGCATGTACTCTGCGAGGAGGCTCGCACACACCATGCGAAGAAATGCGCATCGGTATACAATGTCCGAACGCAAATTACGCAAATGGCACGAATCAACGCGAATATTTTTTTGGGGGGAGGGGGCGTGGGAATAACCATGGTACGCACCGTGGATATACACCGTAACCATTATTTAATTGTCAATGGTTAATGGTTATTTGCCGGGTACATGGTTCGGCATGTACCACGCATAACCATTAACAATTAACCA
>NZ_JAUMYS010000073.1 GCF_030528505.1 Tannerella sp. | reverse complement strand
CATCTCAACATCTCAACAATCAAACCCCTCAACCCCCGCAGGGCATTTACCCAATCATTCGGATGAGTCGTTCGGCTTGGTAACGGTTGGAGTAGGTGGGGAACAGCACTTGTTCGCGTCGTTCGATTTCGGAGGCGGTGAAAGGCTGCTTCATCAGTTGTCGGCAGGTGGCAATCATCTGCTCCGGTGTCTCGGCGATGTGGCACAGCTCATCCAGCCCGCTGCCGGCGAGCATCGGCGGATTGACGACGACATGGCGTCCGGCAAAGAGGCTGTTCAGCAGTTTCAGCTTCAGACCGGTATCCTGAAACGTGACGAGCAGATTGACGTGTGCTTCGCCGATGAGCCGGTCGATTCGTTCTGCGGTCGGGTTAGCTTCGACGGAGATATTCGGATAGCGTGCCGCTTCGTTCAGCAGGGTCTTCGAAGGGTCCATTCCGGCAATGACGCAGCGGAACGGCGAGAGCTTGCCGAACACGTTACGGATCAGGTAAAGCGCGGCCGTTTCGTTCTCTTTGACCGACAATTTCGCATGGTAGAGGAGCATGTCGGACTGTCCTTCTTTCGAGGTGACGGCGTTGTTGGCGTGGAAGCACGGCATAAATTCGACGTGGTTCTTCGGGAAGGTTTTCCGCAGATACGTACAGTCTTTCATCGATACGGCCAGCATGATTTGAGCGTCCTCGACCTTTCGTTCGAATCGCCGGAATCGTTCGGCCTCGACATGGTAAAACAGTTTCTTCAACGGATGACGCTCTGCCTGCCCGATGGCATGGTAATAATCGTGCTCGATGTTGCATCCGCGGAAGATCTTGATACGATCGGCCAGCGCAGGATCGGTCAGGTAGTAACACGTATGAAGTCCTTCGAAAAGAATGGGGTAATTGTCTTTCCGCAAATTCCGGAGCAAACGTTCGTCCTTTCGACTGTACACGTTGTACGGCAGCAACGAGATATTCGTCCGCCATCCCGTCTGCCGACGGTAATAATGCACCTCCTCGCAGATTGCTTCGAGTTCGGCTGCGCGCGGCCGCTCATATTCGAAGCAATGCAGGATGATGTTGACTCCGCACTCGTGCAGGGCTTTGACCTTGTAATAAATATCGATGACTCCGCCGTAGTTGGCCGGCCACGGGATATTGAGCGCGACGACGTGTAACGTTTTATGCATGGTGCGGTGCGATTTGTTCGAAAATACGGATGAATTGGAGCGCCTGCGTCTCGCGTGAGAACGATTGCACTTCTTCGCGGTCGACGTCGATCGACGTGGTTTTCTCCGCCTGCCATTGAAGGTAATACCTCCGGATAAACGCGTACACTTCTTCTTCGCTGTGTGCCGAAAGGCCGGACTTCGTTCGGCTGATCACTTCTTCGAGGCAGCCCTCGTCGCCCCGCACACAAAGTATCGGTTTCTCGACGGCCAGCGCTTCGAAAAATTTCGTGGTCATGATGCCTTTGGGACCGTTTGCGTCCGCCTTGTTCGTCAACAGCAGCAACATCGAACTCTCGTTGAGGACGGCGGGGATATGTGCGGCGGACACATAACCGGGATAATCCATATAGTCGGCGATCGGATACTTTTTGACATCTTGCTCAAGCTGTTGCTTCGACTGCGGGTCGATGAACCAACGGATGCGGAACGTCTCCGGGCTGATGATGCCTTCGCACGAAAGGCGTGCGACGGCCTTGAACAGCAGTTCCGGATTGCGCATCGAAGAACTGAGCAAGCGTCCGGTATACGTGATGCGGAATTCCGGGGTGCGGATCGTGGCAGGTGCAAACAGTTCCGGGTCGAACCCGTTATAGATCAGTTGCGTGTTCGAGTTCAGACGTTGCAGCACGGAGACGTGCCACGGGGAGACGGTGGTGACGCAGTCGGCCTGACGCAGCACCTTATTACGCTCCCGAATGCTGTGGCTCCCGAACAGCCGGGCGATAAGCTTCTCCATGCCGAACAGTTTGGGGAGCGAATGGGCGATGTACTCGTTGCCGGTGTATTGCTCGATGATGTCGCGCAGATCGACGACAAACGGCAGGCGATACTTGCGGGCGATTTTTCGTGCGGCCGGCAGCGGGAAGTTCCGGTAGGTGCTGCAAAGCAACGCGTCGTAACGTTGCTGTCGGAGTTTTTTCTCCGCCTCCTGCGCCATGCGCCGGTTCTTGTACCCGAAAAAGACTTCGAGCAGCAGCACTTTCAGCCATTCCACGCGACTCCCCGAACGGTAGTAGCGAATGAACGAGACGTCGGTATCGCCTTTCAGAAAAGCGAAGGTCTCGTCGGGCAGGCGTTCCGACAGTACGGTCGGATGCCATCCGTTTTGTTTCAGGTACTTGCAGAGGTAGCCCATGCGTGGTCCGAAAGCAGGCGGAAACTGATCGCAAAGTATCAGCACATGCTTCATGAACAGAGCGCCTGGATGATTTTTTCGGCAGCGTGTCCGTCGCCGTATTCTTCAATCTCCTTGCGTTCGGATTCGATATGCAGGCTCTGGATGATTTTGCCCGTTTTGTAGCCGGCCAGCCGGTTCCATCCGGCCTCGATCGTTTCCGTCCATTCCGTTTCTTCGCGCAGCGTGATGCACGGTGTGCGATGGAAATAGGCCTCTTTCTGTACACCGCCCGAATCGGTTAGAATCGTTGCCGCTTCTTTTTCGAGCATGACCATATCGATGTAATCGACCGGATCGATGATTTTGACCGCGGGGTGAGCTGCGAGCGTTTCACGCAGACGAAACGTGTCGAGATACAGTTCGGTTCGGGGATGCAACGGCCAGATAACGGGCCGGTCGGGGGTTGCTATTTCGGTCAGGGCATGAACGATTTGCGTCAGTCGATCCTTGTCGTCCGTATTCTCGGCGCGATGTACGGTGCAGAGGTAGAACGAACGACGGTCCAGCCCCAGCGTCGACATGATCGTCGACTGCTCTTCGGCCACCTTGCCGAAGGTGAGGGCCGCATCGTACATCACGTCGCCGGAATGAAAGACGTTGCGCGTGATGCCTTCATCGCGAAGGTTGCGGATGGCGCCGTATGTCGGACAGAAGAGTTGACTGGCGATATGGTCGGTCAGCACGCGGTTCGTTTCTTCGGGCATCTTCCGGTTGAAGCTGCGCAGGCCGGCCTCCACATGGGCGACCGGGATATGCAGTTGTGTGGCTGCCAACGCGCCGGAGAGGGTGGAGTTGGTATCGCCGTAGACGAGTACGCGGTCGGGCATGCTTTCGAGCAACGCTTTTTCGATTTCGACAAGCATCTGCGCTGTCATCTTCGCATGACTGCCGATGCCTCCGCAGTGCAGCTTCCACGTGGGCTGCGGTATTCCCAGCCGGTTGAAGAAGATGTCGCTCATGTTCCGGTCGTAGTGCTGCCCCGTATGCAGAATCTTCTCCTCGATACGTTCGCCTTTGGAATGGCGATTATGTTCGATAATCGCCCGGCTGATCATGGCCGCTTTGATAAATTGCGGACGGGCTCCGATAATGGTTACGATTTTCATATGCGTTCGATATTACGTTATTATATGGTGAGCCAATATAAGATTTTGCTGTATAGATTTTTCAAGTATCCGCAACGCTGCGTCGCGGAGGTGTTGTGCCAGAGAAGCGTCAGTTCTCCGTTCATTTTTCTGGTCGTGTCGGCCAGGTGCATGCAGTAGCGAAGGGCCTGTCTTTCGTCCAGATTCATGTATTTCGCCTCGCTCAGCGTGCTGTCCATGACCGTAAGCGGATGGAGGGTGAGCGAGGGAGAGAGTCGTCGGGTAGCCGGGTTGATGTATCGCACGGCGCGACTTGTACCGAGTCGGAAACCGGCTATATCGGCATATCCCATGGTGTAATCGTCGGTCAGGCCGGCCGCTTCGAGCGCTTCCATATCTTCCGGTTCGCGTGAGGTCAGGAAGTGATGACGGTTTTGTGTGATTGTGAAGCCGGATGCTTGCTCAAGGGTCTGCTTCTCCGAGCGTGTAAGGCCCGGCTGTCGCCCCGCTTCGTAGCTGGTATGCAGGCCGATGATGGCTTCCTGTTCGCGGCATAGCTTGAGCAGCTGCTGCATGTCTTTGCCGTTGAGGTCGTAGTGCGGCTTGTCTCTGGCATCGTTTCCTCCCGCTCGGAAAAACACGATGGATTGACAGACCTCCTCGCCGAAGATTTTTCGCATGTTCTCCCCCTGTTTCAGCATCCACGGGAAAGTGTAAAGAGGATCATCTTCGAGTGTGCCGTATTTCCATCGCAAAGCGTGGTACAGGTTTCCTTTCAACGTTTCCCGTGCCACATGCTTCCACGTGCGACAGCGGTACGGGACGTCCACGTCGTGCGTCAGATGAATCCGGCGGAACGCTTCGGGCGGTTCGGGAACGTCGCATCCGATTTGTCGCAGCCACTGCCGCAACAGGCAGCCGTACTCGTCAATGATAGCCCGGTCGATAAATCTGCCGCGGCCCGGCAGGGACTCCTTTCCGGGGAATCGTCCGTGCTCGTCGCGACAGTCTTTCCGCATCCATTCTTCGTAACGGCTTATCAGGAAGAAGGTGCTCGCGATGAAGTCGGCACGGGTAACGAGGGTGTCTCCCTCACGTGTGACGTCGGGTAATCCGAACAGCAGCGGGATGTTTTCAATCGTCGGGAGAGGCAGACCGGGCAGGGTAGAAGGGGTTCCATACACCTCTTCGTTGAAGAATCCCGACGAAACGATCACGAGCTTATACTTTGTGTAGTCGCGCGGATCGGAGGTATAGCCGACAAGCCGGTATACGTCTTCCGTCAGGTGATCGCCTAACAGAGACCGGATAATGTATGATTCGATGTCCGTCATCTCGTTTGCGCCCATTTGATTTTGATCCTGTCTATCCAACTCCGTTTTCCTCGAGATATTGTGAAGTAGGGGGTCTGGATGGCGCCAAATTCTCTGAAAAACCGTTCCACGCCCCGAATCATAGACCCTTCGAAATCGAAGGTATCCGTGTAGTGCGCGGCATGCTGAATGGCTTCCCAAAGGACTAAACTGTGTGCGCCCGAATGACGGAGCCTCGGGTCGCCTCCTCCCGCAATGTAGTATGCGGAGCTTTTCTGCCATACGATAAAGGCGGCGGCATGGAGCTGTCCGTCGTTGTCGTATCCCCCGAAAATCTCGCCTTCCCCGCGTTGGCGACAGACGTCAATGAGTCTTTTCAGTACATTCGGGTCTTGCCGGTTCGCCGTGCCCTGACGCTCGAATGTCTTTTGCTGAATCGTCAGAAACGCTTCCGTCGGAATGCCCGTCTTTACCGTGATGCCGTGATGCTCTTTCGCCTTGACGATGTTACGGCGGATGTTCTGACTCATCCGGCTCAGGAGTTGGCCGGTTTCGCCGATATTTTTCAGCAGGTAGGTGTAGCGTGTCGTTTGTGTGTAACCTTCCCAGTAGAACGGTAGCCAGTCCGTGATTTCATAACTGAAATTCTGGAGAAAGAAACGATAGGCTTTGAGTTGTTCCGTCAGTTGCGAAGCCAGCGTCTGACGGTATCCGAGTGCGGTGGTGTATTTGGTGTCGTGAGAGAGCGGGGCGAACCACGGTCCCAAGGCCTGCGTGTAGCAGGGCATCGAGACCACGCCGCCGGTTGGAATATAGAGCGGCATGGTGGCGACGACGCGCCCTTTCTCTTCGATGACCAAAACGTCCCATTGCTTTTCGCCACATACCGTATCCAACCACCAGTCGCGCGAGAAAACCGGGAGGCTTTCTTCTGTCCGGCATAATGTACGATATGTTTCTTTGCGGGACATGTTACCCTTTCAGCTTCTCAAATATCTGCTGTTCGAGTTCGTCTGCCAGTTCGGGATTGTCGATGATGCATTGTTTGGCGGCATCGCGTCCCTGAGCCAGCTTCGTATCTCCGTAGCTGAACCACGAGCCGCTTTTCTTGACGATGTTCAGCGTGCTTCCCAAATCGATGATCTCGCCGGCGCGCGAAATACCTTCGCCGAACATGATGTCGAACTCTGCTTTCCGGAATGGCGGCGCCACTTTGTTTTTCACCACCTTCACGCGTACTTGTGTACCTTTCACGTCGTCTCCGTCCTTCAGGGTGCTGATACGACGGATGTCGATACGTACCGAAGCATAGAATTTCAGAGCGTTACCTCCGGTTGTCGTTTCGGGATTCCCGAACATCACGCCGATTTTTTCACGCAGCTGGTTAATGAAGATACATGACGTTTTTGTTTTGCTGATGGCGGCCGTCAGTTTACGCAAGGCTTGCGACATGAGCCGGGCTTGCAACCCCATTTTGCTGTCGCCCATTTCACCCTCGATTTCGGCTTTTGGGGTCAAAGCGGCAACCGAGTCGATCACAATGATGTCGACAGCGGCCGAGCGGATCAGTTGTTCGGCGATCTCCAGCGCCTGTTCACCGCTGTCGGGCTGCGAAACGAGCAGGTTGTCGATATCGACACCGAGTTTTTGCGCATAGAACCGGTCGAATGCATGCTCCGCATCGATGAAAGCTGCAATGCCGCCCATTTTCTGTGCCTCGGCAATCGCATGGATGGCGAGCGTCGTCTTACCCGACGACTCCGGGCCGTAAATCTCGACTACGCGTCCGCGGGGATAACCTCCCACCCCAAGGGCTGCGTTCAGCCCGATCGAACCGGTAGGAATCACTTCGATATTTTCGATGTGATCGTCTCCCAGCGTCATGATCGCTCCTTTGCCATAGCTCTTCTCGATCTTCTCCATCGCCGCCTGCAAGGCTTTCAGTTTGTCCGTATTGACGGCTGCTGCTTCTTTCTTTTCTTTTGCCATAACGATTTATTTCTTGCTCTTTACTGATGTTGTTACTTCTCGTTCAGGATTTGCTGCGCGTGATTTTTCGTGTCGACTTTCTCGATGACTTTTTCGACTACCCCGTTTTCATCGATCAGGAACGTATAGCGCAAGGTGCCCATATAGGTGCGTCCATACATTTTCTTTTCTGCCCAAACGCCGAACTGCTGTTGCAAGGTCGTATCCGTATCGGCAATCAATCGGAACGGCAAGTTTTGCTTTTCGATAAATGTCTGATGTGATTTGGCACTGTCTTTGCTTACCCCAATGATTTCGTAGCCGGCTTTTTTCAGCTCGTCATATCCGTCGCGCAAGCTGCATGCCTCGGCCGTGCAGCCGCTCGTGTTATCTTTCGGATAGAAATACAATGCGATTTTACGTCCTTTGTAATCGCTTACTTTCACTTCTTTTCCGTCCTGATCCAATCCCAAGAGGTCAGGCACTTTATCTCCTGTTTGTATAGCCATATCTTAATTTACGTGATTATTAAATTTGTGCGATCAATAGATGTTCGCTTTTACTTGTTATATACCGGATATTACAGCTCCAGATCGCCATCGAATACTTCATGCCACGGCAGTCCCTGTTCGTTCAACTCTTTCATGAACGGATCGGGATCGAACTCTTCGACGTTCCACACGCCCGGTCTCTTCCACAGTCCTTGAAAGAACATTTTCGAACCGATCATCGCCGGAACGCCTGTGGTGTAGCTTACACCCTGTGCACCCGTTTCCTTGTACGCCTGCTCATGGCTGCAATTATTATAAATGTAATAGGTGCGTTCTTTGCCGTCTTTGATTCCGCGGATGCGGCAACCGATCGATGTCTCGCCCGTATAGTTCTCTCCCAGTTCGCCGGGATCGGGCAATACGGCTTTCAGGAACTGAATCGGTACGATTTCTACTCCGTTGTACAATACCGGCTTAATGCTCGTCATGCCGATGTTTTGCATTACGCGCAGGTGGGTCAGGTATTCCTGTCCGAAGGTCATCCAGAAACGGGCGCGTTTGAGGGTTGGAAAGTTCTTCGTCAGACTCTCCAACTCTTCGTGATACATCAGGTACGATTCGCGCGGACCGATGTTCGGGTAGTGAATCGGCTGATGTACCGACAGCGGTTCGGTCTCGTGCCATGCTCCGTTCTCAAAATATTTACCTTTCTGGGTGATCTCGCGGATATTGATTTCCGGATTGAAGTTGGTGGCGAAAGCCTTATGATGATCGCCGGCGTTGCAGTCGACGATGTCGAGGTAGTGCAATTCATCGAAATGATGTTTGGCGGCGTAGGCGGTAAACACTCCGGTTACGCCCGGATCGAATCCGCATCCGAGGATGGCTGTCAGACCGGCTTTTTCGAAACGGTCTTTATACGCCCATTGCCAGCTGTATTCATACTTCGCTTCGTCGAGCGGTTCGTAGTTGGCCGTATCCAGATAGCTGACGCCATATTTCAGGCAGGCATCCATGATGTGCAAATCCTGATACGGCAGAGCCAGATTGACGACTAATTCCGGTTTGAAGTCCTCGAACAGACGAACCAGTTCGTCTACCTTATCGGCATCCACCTGTGCCGTCTGTACGTTCATATTTTTAATATCCGATGCGATCTTGTCGCACTTGCTTTTTGTACGGCTCGCAAGCATAATATCCGTAAATACGTCGGCGTTCATCGCCATTTTCTTTACTGCCACGGTACTTACCCCGCCGGCACCGATAACCAAAGTTCTGCCCATAGTCTTAATGTGTATAGATTAAAATAGAATATTGTCTCAACGACAAATATACGGCTTTTTTCGTTGATGGGGATATTCCATTTGGATATTCGAAGAATATTCATCTTTTGGATGAGTTTATACAAACGGGGATTATTCGAAGAGGAATAGTTCAACTTTTTGAATTCCAGATAGAAGAGAGGGTTTAGGGAATCATCCAACTGCAGCAGAGGCTTCTATGTTTCTTACTCGAGGCATTGGACGGGAGAAACGCACGTTTTCCCCTTATGTCGAAGGAAGAAGAACGTGCGTTTCGGTCAGAGGGTTAGCCTTGTCCGGGGTTTTGCACCAGTTTGGAGTTTCGGTTTATTTCGTCCCGTTTGATGGGGGCGAAATACATCTTGTTATCCCATTTGCGTTTCTCGCGGAACGACAGATCGCGCACGTAATAGTGGTAATCCCATGTGCTTTCGTTGTAGATATACGGGCGCTTGGCCGTTTTGCCATCTTTCAGACGCGCGAACACGATCATGCCGCACAAGGTTTTGTTGCCGCACTCTTCGCCGATCATCCAGCGGCGGATGTCATAGTACCGCGAATCTTCCATGAAAAGCTCCGTGCGTCGTTCGTGGCGGACAAACTCACGCATGGCCGCTTGATCGAAGGCTTTTTTACGTACGTTAAGCGTCGCTTTGGTGGCGGGTCGACCTATACGGGCGCGGAGCGCGTCGAGGAAAGCGGCCGCTTCGTCGAGTTGGTTCAGCTCGACGCAGGCTTCGGCGGCAATGAGATACATCTCGGCCAGACGAATGTAGGGATAAGGACAGAGCTGCGGATAGTTGGCGGCATCGATCGAAGTATCGATCATCTTCTTTTCGTAATACGAAGTCCATGAGCCGTTCCAGTCTTCGATCGGTCCCTGGCGCGTGTCACAGCCGTAGATCCCTTTGAATTTCACTTCTTTTCCGTCGGGCAGGTTGACCGTAACGTCCGTTCCGTCGCTCAGCTCATACGTTCCGCATTGCAGGTTGCCGAGCGGCGTAGGGTCGAGCGCGTAGCCATCGGCCGCACGCTTGCGTCCCCAAACGGCGCCGTCGTATCCGATGCAGGCGTAGAAGCGCGGTTCGCGTCCGTTGTATGGATTGCCTGTCTGATAGTCGCCCACCTTCGTCAGCGCGTCATTGAGCGATCCGTCTTCCATCTCGAAGTGCATCACGAAGTCTTGTGTCGGTGTTGTTCCCGACCAGTTGTGATAGCCGTTAGGACCGTGTTGCAGATTTACTTGATTCGTTATTTTCGACGAAGCGAATTGCTTGGTAAAAATCAGTTCATCGTTGTTGGTTGTCGCTATTTTATGATACTTGTTTGCCATTTCGGCCACCGTCGGGGCGTTACAGTCGATCAGTTTGAACGCCTTGCTGTCGATCACCTCCTTTGCCGCCTCGAGCGCTTTCCGGTAGAGCGCTTCGCGATCTCCATGATACTGGTTCACGTCAAGCTTGTTGATTGTACGGTCGGCATAGAGCGGGCTGGCGATATGGAGGCAGATGCGGGCTCTGAGACCGACCGCCGCCCATTTCGTGGCGCGTCCGAGCGGAGCCGTAGCCGGCAGCGACGCAATCGCTTCGTCCAAGTCTTTGAGGATAAAGTCGAGGCAATCGCCGACGCTGCTGCGGGCTATCTGCATCTCTTCCGTCTTCGTATAATCGCCGACGGTTTTATCGACAATCGGCACTCCGCCAATGCCTCGCACGAGGTTCGCGTAAAGATACGCGCGAAGGAAGCGGGTCTCGCCTTTCATTTGCTTCAGATCGAAGCCCGCCTTCTCCGGAACCTTGTCGATATTCTCCAACACGAGGTTGGCGTAATAAATGCCCTTGTACGTTTGTGACCAATTGAACGGACAATTGCTTCTGCCGTACCATTGTAGATCGCTGGCGGAACATGTCGCCTCGTTCACCGCGATTTGTCCGTAGTTATGCGTAAAATAAGCATCGTCCGTCAAACCGTTGGTCGTATGCTCTCTGGCTGCGTCGATTACATAGTCATAAATCGTATTGATCAGCGACTGTGTTGTTGCCGCATCTTCGAATACCTGCTCTTCCAGATACTCCGTGGTCGGTTTGAGGTCCATAAAATCGGAGCATGAAGGCAGCGCGAATAACGCCGATGCAGCCATGATAAGGATGATATTCTTTCTTGTCTTCATAAATAATCATGTTTTAAAAAGTTGCAGAAATGCCGCAGTTGAAATACTTCCGCTGCGGGTAGTAATCAAAACTGGACCTTGTATTTTCCGGGTCTCCCGGCAGTCCGTCGATGGTAAAAAGATTTTGTCCGTTGGCGAAGATACGGATCTTCGAGATACCGTAACGCCTCATATCCGTGGGGATGGTATATCCGATTTCCATGTTTTTCAGACGCAGATAATCGCTCGAACGAAGGAAGTAATCGTTCGCGTTCGAAATCCAGTACTGTCGCTCGCGTTCGTATGTACGCGGATGTTCGGAAGTCGGGTTTTCGGGAGTCCACCGTTGATCATAATATTCTTTGAGAAAATTCCCGACCGTTCCCGACCATGTCTGCACATAGGTCTCGGCGCCGAAGGCAGCCTGAAAGAGCATCGTCAAATCGAAATGATTCCAGCTCAACCCGACGTTGAAACCGGTAACCAAGCGCGGCGTCTGATTCTTATCGGAACGGACGCGGTCGTCGGCGTTGATTTTACCGTCTCGATTGTAATCGACGAATTTGATGTCCCCTACTTGCGCTCCGTCCCAATGCGGGTAATTATCGAGTTCTTCCTGCGTGTTGAATACGCCGTCCGTCTTGTAATACAATCCGGCACGATCGATCAGGTTGGCTAATGTCCCGCTGGTGGGTACGGGTTTCCCGGTCGATTTCTGGTATTCGGGAATACCCGGTGTCTCGTCCCAGAAAAGGATTTTGTTGCGGGCGTACGACATGTTCAGCCCCACCTCGTATTCTACCTTGCCGATTTTATCGTTCCAACCGATCAAAGCGTCGAATCCTTTGTTCTCCATTTCACCGAGATTCTCGAGTGGCAAGGTGATGCCGGCCGTTTCGGGCAGTGACGCGTTACGGGGAATCAACATATCGGTACGTTTGTGGTAGAACAAATCGCCTTCGATGCTCAAACGGTTGTCCAGCAACTTCATTTCAGCGCCGATATCCCACGTCGTACCGCGTTCCCAAGTGATATTTTTGTTCGGCGTGCGGATAGGATAGAGCTGTCGCTCTTCGTTTCCGTCGAAAATAACGCCGC
This sequence comes from Tannerella sp., assembly GCF_030528505.1. Lineage (GTDB taxonomy): Bacteria > Bacteroidota > Bacteroidia > Bacteroidales > Tannerellaceae > Tannerella. Next base: position 2,695 of record NZ_JAUMYS010000073.1, on the reverse strand, counting down.
TACCCTGAAATCCGAACGAGTTAAGGTATTGGATGGATCGGTCGGTATTGCCGTCATTGTCCGTCAGGACATCGTTCCCTGTCTGCGAGACGGAAGCGCGTAGCTTGAGGTAATCCATAAATGTGACCTGCTCTTTCCACCAAGGCTCTTCGGAGATACGCCATGCAACCATGGCGCCGGGGAAGAATCCATAGCGTTTGTTTTTCGGGAAACGATACGAGCCGTCATACCGCCAAACGAACTCGAACAAGTAACGTTCCAGATAATTGTACGACAAACGTCCGAAATAATTCAGACGAGTCTCTTTCCACGAAAACCCTTCCGTTTCCTGATCCTTTACACTACCGGCATTGATTTCTTCGAGCGTAGTAGACAAGAAGTACCTTCGGTAAGCCCGTAGCTGATCCATCTCTTTGCTTTGTCCTTCCACACCGACGGTCAGACCGATCGTATGATCACCGAATGTACGGTCGTAGCTCAATACCGCGTTCGTCAGCCAATCGGTGTAATCCCGGTGAATCTGATTGAGCTGAGGGTCGCTGATCCACGCGTTGTACGGTTTCAGGCCTTCGCTGCTTTTAGTCACCCCGTCCCACGAATAGAGGCGCACCGGTTTCCGGAAATTCTTTTCGCCGTAAAAATGTTTGTCGTAAGCTCCCGAAGCCGTCAGTTTCAGCCCTTCGACCCACGGAAACTGAACGGTCAGCGTCGCATTATTCTGAATGTAGTAGTTTTTCTGTCGGTTATATCCGGCGGCGTCGGTCGACGTCGCAGCGGGATTGTCACCATACTCGATATCGGGACCAATCTCTCCGCTCGGCCAGTAGGCGTTCAGCGTCGGTTTGCTCCGGCGGATAGCCGAGAAGATACTCCCGGCCGATTTGGCCGGATATTGCGTGTATTCGTAACGCGAGGTGTTGCCATACGTTAAGGTAACGTATTTACTCAGTTTGAAATCGAGGTTGGCGCGGATACTGAATTGATCGTAACGGTTGGCCGAATGTTTATAGATACCGTCTTCGCCGTTGGCGGCAAAGTTGACGTAATATCTTACCTTATCCGTTCCGCCGCTGATACCCACATCGCTTCGGTAAATCGGTGAAACGGACTTGATCACCGTCTTGTACCAGTCGGTATTCGGGAATCCCCACGGGTCGCTTCCGTCCTGGAATTTGCGCAGTTCGTCGTCGGAATACGTGCCGGCCGTAATTTCGTTCAACATCGTAGCATATTCGAATGCGTTACACATTTGGGGAAGTTGCGTAGGAGAGGAGTATCCGTAGCTTCCGTTGAATGTAACGATCGGCTTCCCTTCTTTGCCTCGTTTGGTCGTGATCAGGATAACTCCGTTGGCCGACCGCGAACCGTAAATCGCTCCCGCGGCGTCTTTCAATACGGACATGCTTTCGATCTCGTCGGGATTGATACGGTTCAGTCCTCCGGAACGGTCGGGGATACCGTCGATCACGACCAGCGGGTCCTTGTTCCCGATCGAGTTGGTACCGCGGATGCGGATTGTCGTTGCTCCGCCTCCGGGCTCGTCCGATCGCTGAAAGCCGATAACTCCCGGCATACGTCCGAGCATACCGTTTGAGAGGTTCGTCGTCGGCGAGGTTCTCAGTTCCTCGCCCGTCACACTGGCTACGGCACCGGTAACCGTCACTTTCTTCTGTGTACCGTACCCGACGACGACAACTTCTTCGAGCTTTTGCGTATCTTCCATTAATTGAACGTTGATAACGGACTGATTTCCGATCGTAATTTCCTGCGAACGGAAGCCGATAAAAGAGAATACAACGACGGCGCTGCTGCTTGGCGCTTCCATCGCGTAATTGCCTTCCATGTCCGTGATACTGCCGATGGTCGTTCCTTTGATGGAAACGTTAACACCGATCAGCGGATCGCCATTGGTATCCGTCACGGTTCCTTTGATTGCAACTTGCGCCAACACAGCCGTAGACGAACATAGCATGATGAGTAATATCGCCCAAAAAGCTGTGAAGCGGTTGCTTCGATAAAATTTAGTTTGTTTCTTAAAAGTCTGTTTCATGTTTTCCTTCTTATAAGGTTATAATTTATTGTTCTGTTTGCAGGCCGTTTTTTGCTCTGCGGCCATGACTGGCAGAGTTCCGAAAATGATCGCATTATTCCATGTACATAGGCAAAAAGATTTAATTGTTATATGTAATTACTGTTAAGTCAGTTTCTTTTTCATTCTTTTTGTTTATAATATTCTTTTATTTCGAGTAAACCAGAGCCAAAATTAAACAATTCATAAGAAGATGGCAATATTTAAGTGTTAAAAATAAAAGGGAGAGAGTGGAAAATTCACGAAGGAAACCGTTCCGTGTAAAGCATTCGTTGTTGGTGATTGTTGCCTTATCAATAGAAGAAACTGCTTACAGCTGACTGCTAATCGGTTGATTTATGGGGTATGTCGCATTTTAAAACGTTGGGTATCGATAAGTAAAAGAAAAGAGGGTGTGTCAAAATGCAATGTTTGGGCACACCCTCTTTAGGTGTGTAAGAATGGTTAAAAAGCAAGGCGCTAAGGATGAGTGTGAGGGAGCATACTAAGGTATGTGACCGAGCTCTCATTCCGCAAGCAACGAAGCAGTTTGCCCGTTATGACACACCGCCCTTTTTTTATGCACAAAGCCCCGACTTTCACAAGCTGGGGCTTTGTTATTACCTA
>NZ_JAUMYS010000072.1 GCF_030528505.1 Tannerella sp. | reverse complement strand
TTTGTATAGCGATGAACAAAAAAGGAAGTGCATCGTGCATTACGACACACCTCCTCTCTTAAATTTTATTCCGATAAGCATCTAAAGCTTATCTGAGGAAAGCTATTGCTATCATTATTCTACCCATACTTTGCTGGAGTCTCCGTTATCGAATTTGACGAAGTAAACTCCCGGTTGAGCATCGAATGAAGTCAGTCCCGCCTGTACCTTCTCACGTCGGTAGAGATGGCCCATAGTGGTGAAAACATAAACTGTGGCTGGACGATCGGTTTCCACATAGATTCTCCCTTCATAAGCCCAGACTCTTGATGCCTTTCTAATGATTTCCTGATTGCCTACCGGACTGACACCCGATACGGTTATTTTTAGATTTTGGGTAACGGTAAGAATCGTTACTTCCATAACACTGTCCGAAAGCATCGTTCGCTTGATGCCGCCTTGTTCGTTCCAAATCGGGCTGTCGGTCGTAACCGTCACATATTTCAGGCTGTATCCATTTTTCGCTTTGACCGTAAACTGAAAATTCTGTTGGCTTTCTACAAAGATCAGTTGTCCCGGTCTCGGGTCAGTCTCAATCGATAGCGGTACGTTCAGTTCAATCAGGCGATTGATTCCGTGTATTTTCTCATCGCAGAAACTGAGGTAGCATTGGTTACTTACAATGCTGTCTCCACAAGGATTTTTAACCGAGACACGGAAGAAAGCTGACGAGTCTTTGGCCAGCGCATAGTAGCTGCTTTTTGTTGCTCCTTTTATCGGCAAGCCGTTTCTGTACCATTGATACTGCATGAATTTTCCGGTCGTTTTTACGCTCAACAGGTATCGCCAATTATCACATTCACGTGCATGCGATGGCAGGTCCTTGATGAACGTGGGGATTTCACGGAAGTATACTTCCATCGTATCGGAGCTGACGGTTTCAGGCACCGTATCGGTAATTTCTACGTGATATTTCCCGGGCCTACGCACAATCAGACTCGTGTCCGTCGCACCCGCGATGACATTGCCCTCATGGAACCACTGATACTTAATCTCCATTCCGCCTCCTTTGACGAAGAGCGTATCCTGCTCTTCGCAGATATACTTCATCGGATCGAGGTTGCGGATAAACCACGGGTGAATCCATATCTTAACCGGATAAGGCAGTCGTCCGCCGAAATTATGACCATTGATTATCGGTGTGAAATAATACATCAGCTCTCCGAGCTTGCTCGAATCAGTCGGGGCATGCGGCCATTTGGCTCCGGTATGCTGAAGTGTTCCGCCGTTTTTTTCGAGATACCAGCTTCCTCTGAATCCGTTGCTGAGTATTTCGATCGTATCAAGTTCACCCACATAGAGGCGTGCCGGAATCTCTTTGGCTGTAAACAATCCGATACTATCTTTACCGGTACCGACGGGTACGACGATAGGTGGGCAGTTTCCGAAAATGGCGAAAATATTGACCGAAGCGATAATGGAATCGACCGGGTTATCTTTGCGTGTATGTCCGTTAGGAGTATACTTCACCGGTATATGACAAGTGATTTCAGCTCCTACTCCTTTATTGGCTGCTGCATTGTATTCATCGATTGGCATGGGCAGTTTGACATAACGCACACCTTTGACGTCGACGCTGTCTTTAAAAATGATCTGCTCGGGCTTATCCAATCCACTCATTGAACCGGAGCCTTTATAGAAGATCGATTCACCGTCTACATTCAGTTCTTTAGGCATCTGGAGCATCAAATGGTCGGTCTGCACCATGTTATTAACAGTTCCGGTAATCTTCTTGACGGTCAGTTTCAGGGTGTCCTGTATCTGAATTTCGTTAAACGCATGAGTACCGGATACCGGAGCAATTTTGATGTCTTCGAACAGATAATTGTATGTTACGTTCGGATACAATTTGCGTGAAACAATATGGATGCCGCTTCCGGCTGCAACCGTCCCGCAGGGAGATATGCCGGCAATCTGTCCTTTATATTGTATTCCCGTAAAATCGGTATTACACTTGGCATTGAATTCCATGACCACGCTGGCTGTCCGGTCAGCATCTGTTGCTTCTGTATCAAGGTTGCCCGGAAGGATAATATCTCCTCCTTTGGCATCGGCAAGTTTAATCGAGGCGATTGTCCGTACCGCATCTTCTCCCGTCCCGAATGCTGCAACGAGTGCAGCTTCCATCACAGCAGGAACGGGAGTCAGTGTACCTACGGGGTATTCCAGCCGAGCACTTCCGGCTTTATAGATTTGTCCGGCAGGAACCGTAAAGTCTTTCATTTCGGGATTTTTGAGTGCGCCCGTTGAAGTGGCTGTCGTAAAATTCACTTTGATTGTATACGGCTCCACCGATTCGTGCTTAAAAGTATCTCTAGCTGCCGTGATGCTTCCCGCTATCGTAGCATTGGCTGAAGGCTTGATGACGAAAGAGTCAAGTGCCGAAAAATTATCGCCGTCCGGATCGAGCGGAGCATTTGTATTGGGGGCCCATGAGTTATTGAATCCGGCGCCGGTATACACCCTCACTTTATCGCCCGTACAGTCGTTAAAGTTGTACATATAACTCATTTCGAATGTTTTGGAAGCATTTCCGGGTACGTTGGCAACTTTTACCCAACGATTTCCCAATCCGGTACCGTTATAGACTGTTCCCGCGTCGGCATCTTTGAGTTTAACGTCGCTGATATCTCCTTCGAAATAAAACCACATATCCTGTATCGGATTATTTGTCTGGTTCGTTATCGTAAGAGCGGGATTTTTGACGGTCTGTCCGTAAGCCGGCACTTCGGGGACGGAAACCTCAAGCGAGTTGCCCGGTCCTGTATATTTAAAGGTCACGTCAAGCTCATCGGTATAGGTCTTTCCGGTTTTCGGATTCTTCCATGTAGAAATACGTTTCATGATACTTGCATCCCGCTTGGCCGAGGGTAACGCCTTGATCTTACCGAGTGTTGTAAGTCGCCAAAAATCGTCCGGCAATTGCCATTTGCCGCCTTGCAAGGTGCCGGAACCGTCGAAATTCAGGTCATACAGACTCTTTATGTCATAAATCATATGTCCGTCCGTCGAGCTTTCAGGGGCTAAGGTTTTATTTTCAACCGGACCGGCTCCTTTGTAATGTTGTATCGTCAGATCATCAACAATACGGTACCCTTTGGGAAGTTTGAATTCGAGCTTCTCAAGATATTCATGGAAGCGAACTTCTTTCGGAAAGTACGGTAATGGGAGTCTTCCGCTATGGAAAATATCAGTATATCCCATATGGAGATTGATTTTCGGATTGTTATCAGGAAAGGATTCCTCTTTCGTATCCTTATTCCACCAATTCAACCGGTCGAGGTTATATGTGCCGATGGGTACTGATGCTTTTTCTTTCCCTTTACGCGCGGGGTCGTTCATACTATTTAACGGATTCGCCACAGGCGTAGCGCTTACGTATAGTTCGGTGTCCATGCTGTTAGGATTGTTGGTCCCCGCTTTGACCTTAAAAGGAACTTTGATTTCGACTACCGTATTGGTTGTTAAGCCGGCCGGATAATGGTAGCGGAAGTAACCTGTATTGCCTGTTGGTCTTGCAAAGGTTACCTGACCGGCTGCCGGTGATCCGTTAAGCATGACTGTTGCATTTTGAGGATCAGGTACGACATGCGAATCGAACCGGAAACCAACGGATTTTACAGGCATATCGATGTATTTATATCCACCCGGCGCCTGGATGGTGCCTTTCCAATAGAAATAGCCTTCGTCTTCGAAGACGAAGAGGTCATGCCGTATTTCATCGTCCGGAGCGACGGAACCGTTGTCCGGCACCCTGTCGTTATTTGTATCTTTCAGTCCTTTCGTCGTTCTGCGTGAATAGAATTCATCAAGTGATATTCCTGTAACATCACACGTATGTATCGCTTCCTGAAAGACCTGGCTTATTTTTTCCAATGTCTTTGTACTCCATTTCTGGTTTGCCCAGTAATGTATTTGGGCCGTTTGATTCGTGGAACCGCCACAGGGTGCTGCTTTATATTCCACATGTAAGTAAGCGGCTCCTTGATTTGCTCGGTTTTGAACTGATACGAACGCTTGTGTGGCACCCGGAGTCACGGTTGCTTGTCCGTAAAGTGTTCCGGTGCCATCGCTGTTGCTCGTTATTTTCATACTCTGAATCGTAAGCCATACAGGGGCCTTAACGTGGAATTCTGTTACGGTCTCATTCGTAGAACCGAGTGCGATGAAAACGGTTTGTTTCTTTGTCTGTCCGCCTTTTATACTTAGGCTCGGTGGTAACTCCCGATAATGTGGAGCATTCAGATAAGCGATACGGTGAGGTTGAGACAGGGCAATGCCATCATCGCCACAAGGACTTTTGACTTGAGTGATGTTGCTCGTTATTCCATTGATGGTATTTGTTCCGTAATTATGGTACACGTCGCGGGTCGTATTATCATAAATCTCTCCGTTAATGGTGGGTGCCCAGAATGTAATCGTTTTGCCTGCCGGAACTTCCTCGGGAATGAGGATATGTATTCCGGACGGTTTCCCAAGGGCACTTGGTTTAAGATAGCCATAAATAGACGTGTTTCTTGTAGTCGTTACTACAGTAATTTCGCCGGCTGTAATCTTGCGTTTAAGGCCTCCTTCTACCTGCATGTAAATATCAGAGATGTCGAGATAATTATATGACCCGTAATTGCGGAGGTGTAATTGAATGTTCTGTGCGGCTCCACCTGTATTCCGGAAAATTGTTTTCACGACGGTGGGCGTAGTCCCGTCCATGTTGACTTGAATAGTGGTGATGGGAGCATCGGCATGGTCGACGTAATGCGTGCTAACATGTACCATGTTGGGCAGAGGAGGAGACGGAAATGCAAGCGTAACAGACGATCCCATTGAAGTTTCACAATCCGTATCGTGCGGATATTGCACATTGGCTTCGACCAGATGGGAGCCACATCCCGTAGAAGCACCTTTAAACGTAATGACTTTATCGTTCGTATTGTCGATTTTACTGCCTAATAAGGCCGGAGTAAAGGCAAACGTGTAAGTCTTCTTCCCACCTACAGTAGCTTCTGTTGGCGTAAAGGGGACACCTTTGATTTTGAATTCGGAAAGTGTCGTTACAAGGTCTGTCATAAACGTAACCTTCGCCGACGAGGCCTGATTAGCCGTATTTGTCTTGAGGTAATACGTAATGGTATTGACACTGGTTTGTGTGGGGAAGTTGATCGTTCCATCGGTCGATACGAGTGCGACACTTGGCTTGACAATATTTACCGTTACGGTCTTTTGTCCATCTGTGACATTCGTTGCTCCGGACTTGACTTGAATGTTGAAGTCTGATGCTCCGGGAGTACCACAAGCGACAGCTTTTACTTTGATATGAATTTCTACTTCCGTATTGCGGATCAATTTGTTTCCATTGGAATGGACCGCAATGGCAAGAGTTTTGCCTGTAGTTAAAGAGCCCGAAGACGTATTCGATATATTCAGCGTAGCGGAGTTCAGCACCGTTTTCGCACTGATTACTCCGAAGTCTACTTGTGGAGGCAGAACAACCTCTATGATCGCATTATTAATGTCGGCTGTCAGAGGAGTGAATCGTATCAGCAATGTCCGCTCATCTTCCAACATTACAAATGGAACTTCGTCGAGCTTCGGATAGCCCGATGTCCAATTCACTTTCTGGGCTTGTAGGGTTGCCGTAACAAACAACATACACAGGATGAAGGTTGTTCGGAGTTTTCGCTTATCGCATAAGAGGTGTCTAATTAAATAGTGTGTATTTTTACTTTTCATTTTTTTATTTGATATTTAATCTGTACTAAATGTTTTGTTTTTATTTCCTTTCAAATAGTTGTTTCTTTTCCTTAATAGAAAAACTTAGTTATCATAACTTATACCCAATTACCTTGCAAAAGTATGTCGTTTTTCTGAACGAGGCAAATATTTCTTATATAATTCTCTGAAATTGATGTTTATTCTATATTTATTGGCGCTCTGATGCGGCTTTGTTTAATTTTTAGAAGAGGTCTAAAAAGACATCTTTAGGATTAAAACCAATAGGCTCTCTATGCAAAATATAATCGTAGGCAATTTAATATAAGTTTGTTTATCAGTAAATTTTAAAACTTTTGCTTCTGTGATATGGATATTGAAAATTATCCCGTACATTTGTGCCCGAAACACAAAATTATAAAGGAATTAAATAGCATGATAATGAAAAAGCGATTACTCCTGTTCGGTTACGGTTTGGCAGGCTTGATGTTGTTTTTGGGCTGTGGGACGTCGACGGATGTACCGGGGCAGAAAACGTTCAAACAGGTTGAAGTCCCGGCAGTTTACACTGAACCGAGGCTGCGTGCCGAATATTTGGCGATGCATTATTGGGATCATTTCGACTTTGCCGATACGGTTTTCGTGGGTAGTGCTGCGTATATAACCGAGCAAGCTCTTGTCGATTTCTTTTCCATCTTTCCCTATGCTCCGTATCAGACTTCGTGCAACGGAATTAAGCGCTTACTCGATCAAGCGCAGAAAAACTGTGCTTTGTACGCTTTTTTTACCTCAAAGATGGAGCAGTATCTTTTTCATCCTGCATCTCCAATGCGTAACGAAGAGTTCTTTGTGCCCGTACTCGAACATATGGTTGGGTCAGACAGCTTGGATGCGTATCGTAAAGCGCGTCCCCGGGCCATGCTGGCGCAAGTGCAGAAAAACCGTCCCGGCATGCTGGCAGCCGATATTCGATATACGACCGAGAAAGGTTCTCAGGGCACGCTGTACGATTTGAAGACCGATTTTGTTCTCGTCTTTTTTCATGGCCTCGATTTGGGGAATGCGTCTGAAGTCAGTCGGGTGATTGACGCTTCGCAGCCGGTTAAAGAGATGATTGCGCAGAAAAAACTCACCGTTCTCTCTATATACCCCGACAGGGCCGAAGAGCAGTGGAAAAAATATTTGTCTCAGATGCCTCAAACGTGGATACACGGTTATGATAAGGAGCTTGATATCCAGCAGCAACAGACGTATGTATTGCGTGTTCTTCCGACGCTTTATCTGCTTGATAAAGAGCGTAAGGTCGTCATGAAGGATGTCGCATTCTCATACGTGGAGCTTTATCTGAACAGCCTTCTCCATGCTCCCGCACAACAAGAGACACAACCCTCTACATAATCATGAAAGAAATGAAAAAAAGTTTGCTCTATACCGGTGGCGGCGATAAGGGAACAACCTCTCTCGTAGGAGGTGTACGCGTTCCCAAGACATATCCCCGCCTTGAAGCTTACGGCACGATTGACGAGTTGAATTCGCAAATCGGGTTGTTGATTGCCGAAACGGATGATCAAGAAACGGCCGATCTGCTTCGCTTTATTCAACATAAGCTATTTACTGTGGGGTCTTACTTGGCGACCGATATGACGCAAACCGATCTGCGCATCGAAAGCAATGTGACTCCCGAGACTATCCGTCGACTTGAAGAAGCGATCGACCGTTACGATTCGCAGTTGCCGCGCATGCGCGGATTTGTTTTGCCCGGGGGAAACCGCACGTCGGCCTTGGCGCATGTGTGCCGTACGGTGTGTCGCCGTGCCGAACGACGGATTTACCGCCTCACCGAGTCGGCAACCGTCGAAGAACCCGTACTGATTTTTATGAACCGACTTTCCGACCTCCTGTTTGTTATCGGGCGGAATGAGTGTGTTCGGAAAAATAATGATGAAATTCTTTGGGATAGCGCTTGCATCTAACAAATAAACGTTTATTTTTGCCGAAAATTTCAGCCCATTTTTGGGATGGCTTTATGGGTAAGTAACTGAAAAATAGATTTTTTATGTATTGGACATTAGAATTAGCATCCAAATTGGAAGATGCACCTTGGCCTGCAACCAAAGACGAACTGATAGATTACGCTCAGCGTTCCGGTGCTCCGCTCGAAGTTATTGAGAATCTGCAAGAGATGGAAGACGAAGGCGAAATATATGAGAGCATAGAGGATCTCTGGCCGGATTATCCCAGTAAAGAAGATTTTTTCTTCAATGAAGAAGAATACTGAACCAAGAAAGAGTTGCGGGCTGTGCTTGCAGCTCTTTTTTTAATTTCATACACAATTTTACAGGCTTTTCAGAGTTATACATATCTATAGATGTAACTCTTGGGAATGAATAGCAAACGATTCTGGACAGGCATCCTTTTCTTAAGCATTTGTGCAATTGCCGCCCGGGCACAGATGGACGTATCGCTGAACCATTATTTTATGGCGATGGGAGCGTACAATCCGGCCTCGGTCGGGATGAAAAACGAGCTGAGCATAACGGCGCTTTACCGTTTGCAATGGCTTGGGCTCGATAGAGGAATGCCGCAGTCGGCATTCGTTGCGGCCGATATGCCCTTTTCGTTTGGAAAAACACGACACGGGGTGGGGGTGATGTTCTTTAGCGACGACAAAAGCACGTTGTATAAAGATGTATATACCTCGCTTCAATATGCTTATAAGCATAAGCTCGGCAAAGGAGAGCTGAGTATCGGATTGCAGGGTGGAATGCTCAGTAAATCGTATTTAGGCTCTAAGGCGGAACCTGTTCCCGAAGGAATTGATGGGAGTACCGATCATTCGTCCGAAGATGAGGCTTTGCCTAAATCCGACATTGATGCCAAAGGGCTGGATGTGGCATTAGGATTGTTTTATTCGACGGATCGATACTACATCGGCGTCGCTTCGACCCATGTGCTTGCTCCGGAAATGGAACTGGACGAAAATTTTACGTTGAAAGTCAATCGGGGATATAATTTAACAGCCGGATACAATATTAAATTGAAAAATCCGTTGATTGAGTTGCAGCCTTCCGTCTTCATGCAAACGGACTTGCAGATGTATATGGGCGATGTGACTGTCAGAGCGGTCTACAGAAACATGTTTATCGGAGGATTAGGCGTGCGTTTGGGAGACAGTTATCAGGGGCTTCGGATGAACGGCATCCTTTATTTGGGAGCGAATATCGGCAAATTTCGCGTAAGTTACGCCTATGGGTATCCGTTCTCGGCCTTGTCGAAAGTCAGTATGGGGAGTCACGAAGCCATGGCAACTTACCGGCTGACCTTGAACAAGCCCAAAGGCGGAAGGAACAGACATAAGAGTATCAGAATATTGTAAGATAAGAACAGACAATAGACAATCAGGAAGATGATGAAGAAATTAGCATTCATATCGATCGCCGTGATGTTGCTGACAACCTCGTGCGGGAAATTACTTTCGGGCGACGGCGGCGAATTGGTGGGCGTCAAGATGGCTTCGTTCAACGAGCCGAATCCTTACGGGATGGTCTTGATCAAAAGAGGTGCCTTCGAGATGGGGCCGTCGGATAAGGATAGCCTCTGGGGTTTCGATGCCGAGACGAAAGGCGTGTCATTCGAGGCCTTCTGGATGGACGAGACGGAAATTACGAATGCCAAGTATCGCCAGTTCGTGTATTGGGTGCGCGACTCGATTATCCGCACTCGTCTGGCCGATCCCGCATACGGAGGCAACGAGCTGTTTATGATTACGGAAGATAAATACGGAGAGCCGGTCACTCCGCATCTCGACTGGACACGCCCGATTCCTTGGAAACGGGCCAACGAAGACGAGCAGCGTGCCATCGAAAGTGTTTTTTATACGCATCCTGTGACGGGTGAGCGCGGTCTCGACGGGCGACAGATGAACTATAAATACGAATGGTTCGACTACACGGCCGCCGCCTTACGCCGCAACCGCCTCGATCCGGCCGAGCGCGAACGTAATACCGATATCCAACCGGACGTGAATGCCGTCGTTATGATTTCGAAAGATACGGCTTACCTCGATACGGATGGACGTCCCGTCAATCAGACGATCACACGTCCGTTGAGCAGTCTGTTCGATTTTCTGCATACACATATTATCAACATCTATCCTGATGAAACGAGCTGGGTGAACGATTTCAAGAACGCTTACAACGAACCGTATCTGAAGATGTATTTCACACATCCGGGCTACAATGATTATCCGGTGGTCGGTGTCTCGTGGGAGCAGGCGAATGCTTTCTGTGTGTGGCGAACCGAATATTACAAGAAATCGGCCAACTTGCCTCCCGGACAAGTGATTGAACCGTTCCGCTTACCTACGGAGGGCGAATGGGAATATGCAGCCCGCGCGGGCAAAAACGAAAACAAATATCCGTGGTCGACGAATGAACTCCAGAACGGTAAAGGCTGCTTTATGGCCAACTTCAAACCGGGAGACGGAAACTATACGGAAGACGGTCATCTCATTACCTCGCGCGTAGCAACGTTTGCACCGAATGAGTTCGGATTGTATGATATGGCCGGGAACGTGGCCGAATGGACTTCGTCCGTTTATACCGAATCGGGACAGAATCAGACGAGCGACCTCAATCCCGACCTGCATTATAACGCGGCGAAAGAAGATCCGTATGCGATGAAAAAGAAAGTGGTGCGGGGCGGCTCGTGGAAAGATGTGGCCCAATTTATCCGCTCCGACCGGCGTACCTTCGAATATCAGAACGAAACACGCTCCTACATCGGATTCCGTTGTGTGCGTACGCAAATCGGATTCTCGAACGCGAAAGGGAAAAACAAAAAGAAATAAACTCCAACGACAACAATACATCAGAAAGAATTATGGGAAAATATAGAAGATATAAGAACCGGATCGAAATGTTTCTTTCGTCCGAAAACGGAAAGCGGACACTGAATTTCGTGTATAGCTGGGGAGCTTCGATTGTGATCATCGGGGCTTTGTTCAAGATTCTGCACTTGCAATATGGCAACGAAATACTTACGGTGGCGATGATTACGGAAGCCATTGTGTTCTTTGTGTCCGGTTTTGAGCGTCCCGCCAACGAATATCATTGGGAAGAAGTCTTTCCGGTCTTGAAGTCGAAGAACCCGTTGGACCGCCCTGACTTCAGCAGCGGAGGCGCGGGGAACGGCGAAGGGCAGGTGATCATCGGAGGCAGTGGAGGACATTTGGGAGGCGGAACCATTGTATTGGGTGATTTGTCGGGAGCTCAGTCCGGTGTCGGCACGATGACGGGGAATGCCCGTGCGGCAGCTCAGAATGCCGAGCTCGGTATGGCGGCGATGGGATTGAACGTATCGGAAGAAGATACGAAGAGCTTGGCTAACAGCATCCAGAAATTGGGCGATGCGGCCGAGCAGATCTCCCGTATGGCCGACCTGACGGATGCGACGAAGACGTATATCGAGCAAATCTCAAGTGTTACCGCCAATTTGGAACGTTTCAATGTCGTGACCAACTCATTGAGTGAAGTCTCCGACTCGCTCGTTCATTCGTGCGAGATGATTGCCGGATCGAAGAATGAGCATTCGGAGAAACAAACCATCGGATATGTGCGGCAGATGGAGCAGTTGAACCAAAGCCTTTCGGGATTGAACGAATTTTATTCCGTGCATCTGAGCGGTCTGCGCTCGCAGATGGATACGATCCAGCAGATCAATGCCGGGTTGAGTCGTATCCGCGACATGTACGACAATTCCGTGATAGACAGCACAGCCTTCCGCAACGAGAACGAACGGATGGCACAGCTATTGGCACAACTGAATCAGGTTTACGGGCGTCTGTTACAAGCCATGACGGTCAATATGCCGGGCGGAGCGACGATGTATCCGCCTCAGCAACCTCCGTATCAGGGCGGTTATCCGCCGCAAGGCTACGCGCAACAACCTCCTTATCCCAATCAGCGATAAATAACGGAATGTTGATTGATTTGAACAACGATATAACCATTGATAAGAATGATTAAATGGCAGGAATAGCAAATAATCCCAATTCACCGCGTCAGAAGATGATCAACCTGATGTATTTGGTGTTCATCGCCATGATGGCATTAAATTATTCATCGGAGGTACTGAACGGCTTTGATTTGGTGGAAAGAGGACTGCGTGAATCCGCTACGATAGCGTCTGTACGGAACCAAAAAGCGTTGGAGACGATGGAGGCCGCCAATGCTGAGAATCCTACGAAAGTGGGCGAATGGTACCGTAAGGCGATCGATGTCAAACGACAATCGGACGAACTGGTCGACTACTTACAGAATCTTAAAATCAGGATTGTACAGGAAGCCGACGGGAAAGAAGGCGATGTCAATGAGATTGAGAATAAGGAGAACATGGATGCCTCGTCGGAAGTGATGACGGCGCCGATTGTCGGGGAAGGGAAAAAGTTGAGAGAGCGCTTGGAAACGTACCGTTCGAATGTGGTCGCTTTAGTCGACGATCCCGATTTGCGCAATATGTTGCAGCGTGCACTGAACACGAAGGTGCCGTCTAAGACGGGCGTGGAACTTCGTTCGTGGGAGTCGGTCATGTTTGAGAATATCCCTGTGGCAGCAGCCGTTACGATCTTGACGAAATATCAGAATGATATCCGTTATGTAGAAGGCGAAGTGCTGACGGACATCGCGAAAAGCGTCGATGTGGGCGATTATCGTGTGAACAAGATTGTGGCACAAGTCGTGCCCAAGAGTCAGATCGTGATGAGCGGAACCCCTTATGAGGCGAGCATCGTACTGTCGGCCGTCGATTCGACGCAGCGTCCGCAGCTCTTTATCGGTCCCAGAGGCAGTGAAAAAGAGGTGAGCGGTTACGAAGGACTTTACACGGTCGCAACGGGTTCGACCGGAACGTTCCCCATTCAAGGTTATCTGAAGGTACCGGGCAAAGACCCGTACTACTTCAACAGCGAATATTCCGTATCGGCTAAAAGTGCGACGGTCGCATCGGCGCTGATGCGTGTGCTGTATGCTGGACGGGTACGCGAGAACGAGATCGATATTGCCGTGCCCGGTGTGGCCAGCGGCGATGTGACGGCTACCATGACCAACGGACAGATTCGTACGGAGAACGGAAAAAGATATGCCGTGCCGAATATGAACGCCAAGGAAGCCGTGATTTCCGTAACGGCGCGTATCGGAGGCGTGCAGACCAAGATCGGTGATTATTCCTTCAAGGTGCGTCAATTGCCCAAGGCGCAACCGTACATTTTATATACGGACGCCAACGGGGTGACGAAGAAGTTTACCGGAGGCCGTATTTCGAAACGTGCCCTCGTGGAAGCAGCCGGTATTATGTCGGCTATCGACGACGGAATCCTCGACATCGAATGCCGCGTGAAGAATTTTACGCTGACGTATTCCGACTCGATGGGAAACTCGCTGATCGAGGTGTCGCAGAACAACTCGTTCACCGACCGTCAGAAGAGTTATATCCGCAACTTGCAGCGCGGAAAACAGTTTTATATCAAGTCGGTTTCCGTTACTCCCGAAGGAGTGGAGCAAGACCCGGTCGTTTTCGATGTAATCATTCAATAAATTGTAGAGCATAACAAGTAAAGATAAGAGATGAAACGGATTGTTTTTTTTACGGTTATAATAAGTGTGCTGACGTTCTTTTCGGGCGTCATGCTGCAAGCGCAGGATGGGGGCAATACGCGTCGTACACCGCAGATGAGCCGGGGCGGCGATCGTAACCGGCAGAACCAGAACGAAAGCGGCTTGCCGGAGCTTACCGTACGTGCGCAGCATCTTAACGAGCAACTGACGCAGAATATCGGCAACGCGCGATGGATGCGTGTCATATACCGCGAACTGAACATGCTCGAAGAGAAAAACGCGCCGCTCTACTATCCGGTGAATCCGAGGAACGGTTCGATGAATCTCTTCTCGACGATATTCCAACTCGTTAGCGAAGGGAAACTGTCGGCTTATGAATACCTTGACGGCTACGAAGCGTTCGACGAGGATCATCTCGTCGATTTTAAATCCGTTCTCGACCGCTTCTCGATTATGTATGAGACAGTACCGGGACGTGACGGGCGGCAACGTTTCGTAATCAATGAGAGCGATATCCCTTCGGGCGAAGTCAAGGCTTTCTATGTAAAGGAAGCATGGTATTTCGACCAGAACAATTCCGTATACGACGTCAAAACATTAGCCATCAGTCCGATTATCTTCTACGAAGGCGATATGGGCACGGAACGTTCACCGATGTTTTGGGTGCTCTACGAAGAAGTGCGTCCTTATGTGTCGAACACGTATATCATGACGTCGAACACGAACAATGCGAAGACGTTTACGATCGATGATTATTTCCGTCGCCGGATGTTCGACGGTAAGATTATCAAGACCGAGAATCTGCTGAATATTCCGCTGCAAGCTTATTGTCCTACGCCCGACTCGCTGGAACGCGAGCAAAAGAAAATCGAAGGCGAAC
Source organism: Tannerella sp. (assembly GCF_030528505.1). Taxonomy (GTDB): domain Bacteria; phylum Bacteroidota; class Bacteroidia; order Bacteroidales; family Tannerellaceae; genus Tannerella. The sequence continues at coordinate 364 of NZ_JAUMYS010000072.1, read as the reverse complement.
TGGTCGCGTTCAATAAAGCGTTGTGGTTTCAACCCGATACGACCACGCAGGCAAAGGCGGCAACCGGTAAGAAAAAAGCCGGAAAAGTGGGACGCCGGTCGTCTGTAAAGGAGAAAGCGACTAACGAGAAGGAAAAAGAAACGAAAACGACAAAAGCACCGAAGCAAAAGGTGGCCAAGGCGCCTAAGACAAAAGCAGAAAAGCCGGCTGCAACACGCAGCGTGCGGCGAAGAAGATAAGGAACAACTTCCCCATCATCTTTCCGCACGAATATCGATTACAATCAATTTGCGGGAGATAAATCACAATGGTGATTTGTTACAATCAATTTGCGGGAAATAAATCACACCTGTGATTTGTTATA
>NZ_JAUMYS010000071.1 GCF_030528505.1 Tannerella sp. | reverse complement strand
ACGCCCGCAGGGCATAACCATTATTATGTCAACGTTCGTCGGCAGGGAAGCGCACACCGAGCTGACGGCGGATTTCGTCGAGTAGCTCCATCGTGATCAGCGAGTGGGTGTGCGAGTTGACGGCCGATTCCATCGTTCCGGATTGAATCAGGTCGATAAATTCGGCTACTTCGTAGTAGTATTCGTTATGAGTGGGAGGCGTGAGCAGGTCGACTGTTTCGCCTTTGCGGGGGGTGAAGCTCACGCGACCGATGATGTTGATGCGGTCGGCCGTAATCGTTCCGCTTTCGCCCTGAATTTCGGTAGGCAGCGTCGAGTCGGCGATTTTTCCGTAGAGGACGGTGGCGTCGAGGCCTCCGTCGTACGTAAATTGAACGGCCGCCTGTCCGTCGACACCGCTGAAAAGTTTGACGCCCGAGGCACGGACGGTTTTCGGTCGGCCGAAGAGTACGACCATCGGATAAATCGTATAGACGCCGATGTCCATCGTGGCGCCGTTGCTCAGTGTGGGTTGAAAGGCGTTGAGCACGACGCCTTCCTTGAGTTTGTCGTAGCGCGACGAGTATTGGCAGTAGCAGGAAAAGTAGCGCCGGAGGGTGCCGACCCGCGGCAGTTGCTCGCGGATGACGCGGAAGCCGGGCGTGAGCGTCGGTTTCATCGCCTCCATCAGCACGACGCCCTGACGACGTGCCGTGGCGATCATTTCGCGCGCTTCGACGGCGTTCGAGGCCAGCGCTTTTTCGCACAACACATGTTTGCCGTGGCGTATGCACACGATGGTGTGCTGTGCATGAAACGCGTTGGGCGAGGCAATGTAAACGGCATCGATCAGGGGGCTGGCCGCCATCGCTTCGAGCGAGGTGAACGTATGCGGAATACAGTGTTTGTCAGCGAAAGCCCGCGCCGTCTCGTGCGAGCGCGAGCAAACGGCCGAGAGTTCGAACCGTTCGTCTTCGCGCCCGCCGGCTATCACCCAGTCGGTAATAAAATTCGTACCGACTACACCGAAACGGACCTTATTCTTCTTCATTTGCGGAACGGCGGTTTGACGATCCGCGCCTTCAGGTCGCGGTTACGCACACGGATGCACACGTCTTCGCCCACCTTGGCGTGAGCCGCTTCCACGTAGCCGAGCCCGACGCCGATTTTCATCATCGGCGACATCGTACCCGACGTTACGCGACCGATGACTTCGCCCTGCGGACAAACGATTTCGTATCCGTTACGCGGCACGCCCTTCTCCAACAGTTCGAAAGCGCAAAGCTTGCGAGACACGCCTTCTTTCTTCTGTTTCTCCAGCGCGGCGCGGTTGACGAAGTCTTTGCCGTCGACGAATTTCGTAATCCACCCCAAACCGGCTTCGATGGGCGAAGTCGTGTCGTCGATATCGTTTCCGTAAAGGCAGAATCCCATCTCCAGACGCAGCGTATCGCGCGCTCCCAGTCCGATGGGCTGAATCCCTTCGGGTTTTCCGGCCTCGAAAAGAGCGTCCCATATCTTGCGTCCTTCGTTCGGATAGAAATACAGTTCGAACCCTCCCGCGCCGGTATAACCGGTGTTGGAGATGATCACGTTCGGACATCCGGCAAATTCGCCCGTGACGAAGCCGTAGTAAGGAATCGACGAGAGGTCGACCGGCGTCAGGCGTTGCATCACCTCGGCGGCTTTCGGGCCCTGCACGGCCAGCTGCCCCATATGGTCCGACGCATTTTCAAGCTCGGCGCCCATCGTGTTGTGCTTCACGCACCAGTCGAAGTCTTTCTGCACGTTCGAGGCATTGACTACAAGCAGGTATTTCTCGTCTTCGTAATGATACACGATGATATCGTCGACGATTCCGCCCTGTTCGTTGGGGAAATAGCTGTACTGCGCCTTCCCGACCGGCAGTGAAGCGACATCGTTCGATGTCACTTTCTGAAGCAGTTCGAGCGCTTTCGGCCCTTTCACCCAGATTTCGCCCATGTGCGAGACGTCGAAAACGCCTACGCTCTGGCATACGGTCTGATGTTCTTCGATAATCCCCGCATATTCGATCGGCATGTTATATCCGGCAAACTCATGCATTTTCGCACCCAGTGCGATGTGTAAATCGGTAAATGGTGTTGTCTTCATTTCTATTTCGTTTGATTGGTAATTATATGACATAGTTGAATAATCGTTTCCTTGCTTTTTTCGAGCGAACGAACCGGCAGATATTCGTATCGCCCGTGAAAATTCAGTCCTCCGGCAAACAGGTTCGGGCAGGGCAATCCCATGAACGACAAACGCGCCCCGTCCGTACCGCCCCGTACCGGACGAATACGCGGCGTAACGCCTGCCGCACGCATCGCCTCGCACGCATATTCGATCATCTCCATTCTCGGTTCGATGATTTCGCGCATATTGTAATACTGGTCGCGCATCTCGATCGTTACGCAACCGGGATACTTCGCCCCCATTTCGTGCACGAGCGTACGGAGCAAGTCTTTCTTCTGCTCGAAGAGAGACCGGTCATGATCGCGTATAATATAATGTAAGGAGGCTTCCTCGACGGTCGCTTCCAAGCGCGTCAGATGAAAAAAACCTTCGTACCCGCTCGTTTTCTCCGGCCGTTGTTCGGTCGGCAGCGAAGCGCTCAGCTCCGTAGCCAGCAGAGCGGCATTCACCATCTTGTTTCGGGCATAGCCCGGATGCACGTTCCGCCCTTTGATCGTGATCACAGCTTGCGCGGCGTTGAAATTCTCGTACTCCAACTCGCCGATTTCCCCGCCGTCGATCGTATACGCCCAGTCGCAACCGAACTTATCGACGTCGAACCGGTCGGCGCCCCGCCCGATTTCTTCGTCCGGCGTAAAGGCGACGCGCACCTTGCCGTGAGCGATCTCCGGATGCGTAAGCAGGTATTCCATGGCCGATACGATGGCAGCCACGCCGGCCTTATCGTCGGCGCCCAGCAACGTGGTTCCGTCGGTAACGATGAGCTCCTGTCCCACGTAGTTCGCCAGCTCCGGAAACGTATCGGGCGAAAGCACGATACGCTCCGACTCGTTCAGCACGATCGTGCCGCCGTCGTACGTCACGATCCGCGGCTTGACGTCCTTGCCCGTCATATCGGGGCTGGTATCCATGTGAGCAATAAATCCGATGGTGGGGATGCCTTCACGCTGTGTGGTGGCAGGCAGAGTGGCCATGACGTAACCGTTGGCATCGAGCGAAACGTCGTCCATTCCAATGGCCGTCAGTTCCTGCGCCAAATATTCGGCTAAATGCAGTTGCCCGGATGTGCTGGGCGTCGTCTGCGCGTCCTCGTCCGAACGGGTATCGAACGAGACGTAACGAAGAAAACGATCGGTCGTGTCCATGTACTTTTTTGTTTTCGCAAAAGTACGAGAATTTTCAGGATAACGAAAAAAAATTTGATTAGTCGGAAAAAGGGCGTATCTTTGCGCCGGGAAAGTCCTACACGACCAGCTCCCTCGGAATTCCCCCAGGGCTTGACCGCAGCAAGGGTACTTGGTCGTAGCGGTGCGATGTAGAAAGCTTTCCCACCTGCCTCTTTAGCTCAGTTGGCCAGAGCACGTGATTTGTAATCTCGGGGTCGTTGGTTCGAATCCGACAAGAGGCTCCAAAGCGAGAGAAATTCGAGCTTTTTCATGAGCGCGCCGGATACATCGTTTGATTTGTATCTGGCGCGTGTTTTATACAAGAGGTAGAATTTCCCTTAAACAAATTTTTATTTTACCTTTGCCAACCGAAACAACATAAATAAAACCGATGGATATATCAGTAGTCGTACCCCTGTATAACGAAGCCGAATCGCTCCCCGAACTGCACGCGTGGATCGAACGGGTGATGAACGAGCATCATTTCAGCTACGAAATCATCTTTGTCAACGACGGAAGTACCGATCATTCATGGCAAGTGATCGAGCATCTGGCACGACAGTCGGCACACGTGAAAGGCATTAAGTTCCGACGTAACTACGGCAAATCGCCGGCGTTGCACTGCGGTTTCCAACGCGCCGAGGGCGACGTGATTATCACGATGGACGCCGACCTGCAGGACAGTCCCAACGAAATCCCCGAACTCTACCGGATGATCAAGGAAGACGGCTATGACATCGTGTCGGGGTGGAAAAAGAAACGCTACGACAACAAACTGACAAAAAACCTCCCCTCGAAACTCTTCAACGCTACGGCACGAAAGTTCTCGGGCATCAATCTGCACGATTTTAACTGCGGACTGAAATCGTATCGGCGCGAAGTGGTGAAGAATATCGAAGTCTACAACGACATGCATCGCTATATCCCCTATTTGGCTAAAATCGCCGGATTCAACAAGATCGGCGAGAAGGTCGTGCATCATCAGCCGCGTAAATACGGCGAAACGAAGTTCGGTCTCGACCGTTTCGTCAATGGATACTTAGACCTGATTTCACTCTGGTTCACCTCGAAGTTCGGGAAAAAGCCCATGCACTTCTTCGGACTTTGGGGAAGCGTGATGTTCCTGATCGGCTTCGTGGCGCTCGTGGCCGTGCTGATCATGAAACTGATTTCCATGTACAACGGCGACCTGCGGCCGCTCGTTACGACTTCGCCCTACTTCTACATCTCACTCACGGCTATGGTAATCGGTACGCAACTCTTTCTGGCCGGATTTATCGGCGAATTGATCTCGCGTAATGCTCCGAGCCGCAACAAGTACAAAATAGAACAGGAGATTTAAAGCCCTATCGGCATTTAAATGTTTATTTGTTGAGTTGTTCATTCGTTGGCTGAATGCTGAATATTGACTGCTGGATGGCTGAATAGCATCACACACGCCGAATCCATATTTTTTAGCAAAACATCGATGGAAAAACGTTTATTTTTTTTGAAATAAACATCTCCTACGTTTTTTTGCACACAAGCGCGTGAACCTTTCTCCGTCACCTTTTTATTTTTGCCCGAAATATATAGATATCGGGCTATGGAAAAACGCTGCGTGTTGTTTTTGATCTTAGGATTGCAGGTGTGTATCGCCGCATCGGCACAGAAAGATTGGTCGGCAAAAGATTCGCTGTGGTTACAGCGTGTGTTGTCGGGTCAGGAAAAGTTAAAACTGAACGAAGAAACCCTGCGAGCCATCCGCTCCGGCACGCTGATCAACCCCGCTCCCGCGCAACAAATGAAACACAGTCCGCTGGAATTACCCATCGTCAAATCGTTCGACAGCATCATCCGCCCCGAAAGCCATCGCAAACTCCATCTGCTCCCGCCTTCCGTTTTCATGCTGTACGATCTGAATAAAAACAACAAATCGGCAAACGATCCGGATAGAGCTACAAATAAATCGGGCGGAATGATGTTATCGGAAAGACAAATCGAAGAGATGAAGATATTAATGAAAATGAATGTAAAAAAAACGACGGTAGATGACCAACGAACGCTTCCAAGTCCATATATAACGTTCAGTGCCGAAGATATTGCCCGAAGCATCTTTTGGCCGAGTCACCGCGCCAAAAAACGCAATGCGCGCAATGCACAAGCCTACAAACAATTCGAGGTCGCCCCTCCGTCTATTTCGAAGGAAGAACACGAACGCCGCCGCCTGAACGAATATATTAACCGATTAAGGGAATATGCAAAGAAACGTCTACTCTCCGACTCGGTACCTCATCAACCGGATTCGGTCGATATAGATTTTAGGATACGGAAAAGCCGGTGACTTGATGCGGATATACCCGTACACACGCTGTACCGGATTATACGACGTACCCTGTAATGTATATTGATGAAATCCGTTCCCGACGATCGAATCTTTTACGACGAGCGTCGAGTCGGGCATGTCGGCACGCAGATTCACTTCCAACACCTGCCTGCCCGGTGTCAGTCCCCAAACGTGCATTTCCCACACGAAACGACAATCGGCCGGATAGGCCTCAGCAGGTTTCAGATCGAACACAATTTTATTAGACAACGACTTAGGAAAGAAAACATAGCATCGTTTATCAACCCACAGATCGACCGAATCGGCCAACGGAGCATCGAATGCTTCGGCTTTCACTTCACCGAGGGCGTTTATACGCTTGTCTACTTCGGCCATCGCCATATCGTGGACACGCATATAGATATCGATATTTTTACCGTACCATATCAACGAACTGTCATACACGGCCTGCGTCAGACCATGTTTTTTAAAGACCGACTGGAACAACGCGTTTTTTTTATCAAACGATGCATACGTGTACGGATCATCGTTAATAATCGTTTCTGCCATCTGCATATCGATCAGCACATCACACATTTTTTTCTCCGGAATAATTCCTTTGGGCGTGTGGCTGCATGCCGACAACAAGATGACAGTCGAGCATCCGATGAAAAATCGCTGAAATTTCCTGTCCGGCATGTATCGAACCTACTTCGTCGAAAGACTCTTGGAAAGAGTGCGATGATAAAACAGCAACAAGATCGCTCCTCCGACACAAATAGACGAGTCGGCCAGATTGAAGATCGGCCGGAAGAAAATAAACTCCTCTCCGCCCCATATCGGAAACCAGTCTGGGAAAGTGGTTCGGATGAGCGGAAAATACAACATGTCCACGACTTTGCCGTGCAAAAGAGAGGCATACCCTCCGTCGGCCGGCATAAACGTAGCGACCTGTCCGTAACTGTGATCGAAGATGACGCCATAGAACACACTGTCGATGATGTTACCGAGTGCTCCGGCAAAAACCAGTGCAACGCAAGCAATAAAGCCAAACGAATAATTATGTCGTACGAGGCGAATCAGGTAGTACGCAATGGCAATCACCGCCACAATGCGAAAGACGGACAGCACGAGCTTGTTGAAAAACTCCATCCCGAAGGCCATGCCGGGATTTTCGGTGAAGTAAAGCTGAAACCATGAAAAGATTTCAATGCTTTCGTGCAGTTGCATGTGGGTTTTCACCCATATTTTCGAAGCCTGATCAAGAAAGAGAAGCAGTAAAATAACGACTACTGCTCCCCACGCTTTTTTTCCTTTCATCAGACGCGCCGCTTATCTTACTCCGCTCTGTTTGGCCTCGATGCTCAATGTGGCATGAGGTACCGCACGCAGACGTTCTTTCGCAATCAGCTTACCTGTTTCACGGCATACCCCGTATGTTTTGTTCTCGATACGGATCAATGCGGCCTGCAAGCTCTGAATAAATTTCATCTGACGTTGCGCCAGACGGCCGGCTTCTTCTTTCGACAAAGTAGCCGCCCCTTCTTCCATCACTTTAAATGTCGGTGAAGTATCGGAGACGTCGTTGCCGTCGGCGTTCGTAATCCCCGATCTCAACAAGTCGTAATCTTTCTTCGCTTTATCGAGCTTCTCCATGATAATGGCGCGAAATTCTTCCAGCTCCGCATCCGAGTATCTTGTCTTCTCAGCCATAATTCAGTCCTCCTTTTATTTGGTTTTCAAAAATACGATATTCTTTTGATATTACACCATGTCGGCTCAAACTTTTTCGATGTTTACGTATAATTTAAAATCATCCAGATCGAGTTCTGTCGCATCCGGCAGATTTTCCGTCATTTCGATCGACTCAGCAAGCACTTGCTTTTGAATATAATCGGCATAATCACTGATTGTTCCGTTCATTTCCGGCGCGGGTACCATGGCAATACGTATCTTGTCCGTGATTTCCAGTCCGCTGCTTTTACGCAGATTTTGAATGCGGTTCACCAATTCGCGTGCCAATCCTTCTTTGCGAAGCTCGTCCGTGACGGTAATGTCGAGCGCGATTGTCAGGCGTCCCTCGTTAGCCACAAGCCAGCCGGGAATATCTTCCGAGATAATTTCCACATCGTCCGATACAATAACACTTTCCACCCCTTCAAGGTTGAACGTAAACGAACCGTTTTGTTCGAATAAAGCGATATCTTCCTGCGTCATGGCCTGAATGGCGGCGGCCAACTGTTTCATAACCTTTCCGTAACGCGGCCCCAGCTTCTTAAAATCGGGCTTAATCTTTTTCACCAGTACACCGGCCGAGTTATCCGCGAAATTGAGTTCTTTTACATTGACTTCGCTTAAGATTAAGTTTTTTACCGCTTCGATATGTTCCTTCTGCCGGTCGTCGGTCACCGGCACCATGAGGGTTTGCAACGGCTGACGCACCTTAATATTCACTTTACGGCGCAGCGCGAGCACCATCGACGAGATGTTCTGCGCAATCTGCATCTGTTCTTCGAGTGTTTGGTCGATCATCGCCTCGTTGCACTTGGGGAAGTCGCTCAGATGTACGGATTCCGCCTTGTCGCGTCCGGTTACGGTGATCAAATCGATAAACAGACGGTCGGCGTAGAACGGCGAGATCGGCGCCATCAGCTTGCTGACCGTTTCGAGACAAGTGTAGAGCGTCTGATAAGCCGAGAGCTTATCCTGTGTCATGCCTCCTCCCCAGAAGCGGCGACGGTTGAGACGGACATACCAATTGCTTAGGTGATCATTCACAAAATCCGAAATCGCCCGTCCGGCACGGGTCGGTTCGTATGTTTCATAAAACTCATCCACGTCTTTGACAAGCGAGTTGAGCAGCGACAATATCCAGCGGTCGATTTCGGGACGTTCGGCCATCGGCACATCCGGCTCGCCGTAGGTGAAACCGTCCACATTCGCATAGAGCGCGAAGAACGAATACGTATTATATAATGTACCGAAGAATTTGCGACGCACTTCTTCAATACCTTCGACATCGAATTTGAGGTTGTCCCACGGCGAGGCATTCGTAATCATATACCAGCGCAGCGGGTCGGAACCGTATTTTTCGATCGTCTCGAACGGATCGACCGCATTGCCGAGGCGTTTGGACATCTTGTTACCGTTCTTGTCGAGCACGAGCCCGTTAGAGACGACATTCTTAAACGCCACACTGTCGAAAATCATTGTCGCGATAGCATGGAGCGTAAAGAACCATCCGCGCGTTTGGTCTACTCCTTCGGCAATGAAATCGGCGGGATAGACGTCGCGTCGATCGAATGCGTCTTTATGCTCGAACGGATAATGAATCTGCGCGTAAGGCATCGCGCCCGAATCGAACCATACATCGATCAGGTCGATCTCGCGTTTCATCGGTTTTCCTTGCGGAGAAACCAGCGTGATCTCATCGACATACGGACGATGCAAGTCAATCCGGTCATAATTCTCCGACGTATATTCGCCCGGTTTGAAACCGTTGTCCTTATACGGATTACTCTTCATGAGACCTGCGGCAACGGCTTTTTCGATTTCGTGATACAGCTCTTCGACCGATCCGATACAGAGTTCTTCCGCGCCATCGTCGGTACGCCAGATCGGGAGCGGCGTACCCCAATAACGGCTGCGGCTCAGGTTCCAGTCCTGAAGGTTTTCGAGCCATTTCCCGAAGCGTCCCGTTCCGGTGCTTTGCGGCTTCCAGTTGATCGTCTCGTTAAGCTCAATCATCCGGTCGCGACAGGCGGTGGTTCGGATAAACCAGCTGTCTAACGGATAGTAAAGTACCGGTTTATCGGTACGCCAGCAATGCGGATAATTGTGCACATGCTTTTCGATCTTGAACGCCAATCCCTGCTGTTTAAGCATGACGCACAAGTCGATATCGAGCGTCTCGTCGTTTCCATTGAGTTGGGGATCGTAGTCGTTCTTCACATAACGACCAGCATATGCTTTATAGCTCAAAACGTTTACATTCTTCTTCACATAATCGTCGTCAAGGTCTTCGAGACAGTAAAAACGACCTTTCAGATCGACAGCGGGACGCAGGTTTCCGGCTCTGTCGACCAGCTGTAACGGAGGGACACCGAAATTCTTGGCTACCCGGGCGTCATCGGCACCGAAAGTCGGTGCGATATGTACAATACCCGTACCGTCGTCGGTTGTCACATAGTCGCCGGAGATGACACGGAACGCGCCTTCACCGGGATTGAACCAAGGTATCAGTTGTTCGTACCCGACGCCGATCAGGTCTTTACCTTTGCATGCGGCGATTACTTCGAACGGAATCAGCTTGTCGCCCGGTTTGTATTCGCCGAGTGACAGTCCGGCCGCTTTCGGATTAAAGTACGCATCCATACAAGCTTTCGCCAGAATATAGATGTTCGGCGCTCCGGAATACGGGTTAAAAGAGCGGACCGCCACGTAATCGATGTCTTCGCCGACACACAACGCCGTATTCGACGACAGCGTCCAGGGAGTTGTCGTCCACGCTAAGAAATAGACACTGTCCGTCTCTTTGCCGAATACTTGTTTCAAGAAGTCATTCTCTTTTGCAGCAGGTATTTTAGCACGAAACTGCGCCGTCACCGTCGTATCTTTCACATCACGGTAGCAACCGGGCTGGTTTAATTCGTGCGAGCTAAGCCCCGTACCCGCCGCGGGCGAATAGGGCTGAATCGTATATCCTTTGTATAAAAGTCCTTTCCGGTGCAATTCTTTGAGAAGATACCAGAGCGTTTCGATATATCGGTTGTCGTAGGTGATATACGGATGTTCCATATCCACCCAATAGCCCATCTTGTGTGTCAGGTCCTCCCATTCTTTCGTGAACTTCATCACGTTTTTGCGACAAGCCATATTGTAGTCGGATACCGATATTTTTTTACCGATATCTTCTTTCGTGACACCGAGTTCTTTCTCTACTCCAAGTTCTACGGGCAAACCGTGTGTATCCCATCCGGCCTTTCGGTCGACACGATATCCCTTCATCGTCTTGTAACGACAGAAAATATCTTTAATCGAACGGGCTATAACGTGATGAATGCCGGGCATACCATTGGCCGAAGGAGGTCCTTCGTAAAAAACGAAGGACGGTGCGTCCTTGCGGATATTCAGACTCTGGTGGAAGACATTACGGTCCTGCCACTTTTGCAGCACCTTTTTGTTAATGTCTGACAAATCGAACGTAGTATATTCGGCAAATCGATTATTCATCATGTATTGTACGTGTTTCTAAAAAATTGCCGCAAAGGTAAGATTTTTTGCCAAAATAAAAAATCAGACGTACGAAGAAAGACCGCCTTCAAGCGGAAGAGATGTGAGAAAACGGAGCTTCCTTCGGTCTAACGTATCCGCAGACAAAAAAAGGCTATAAATCTATGGTTTATTGATTATTGAACAAAAAAATGACTACTCGGTCACACAGCCAATGGTATATGTCAGTCTGAAATACCACGTTTCCGTAAGTTCCGAATAGCAGTCTGATCCCCCTTTGCTGCGGCTTTGCGATACCATTTGACGGCTTCGGCCTCGTTGCGTTTCACGCCCTGCCCTGTTGCGTAAATCACCCCCAAGTTATTCATGGCAGGCAAAACGCCTTGTTCGGCCGCTTTCAGGTACCACTTGGCCGCTTCACCATAATCCTGCGGCACCCCGCGTCCCGCGAGGTAACGATTGCCCAGATTATACTGCGCCATGGCATAGTCCTGCGCTGCTGCCCGACGATACCATCGCACTGCTTCGGCATCGTTCTGAAACACATCTTTCCCAACATCGTAGAGATACCCCAGTCTGTTTTGTGCCGCGGCCTCTCCCTGTTCGGCTGCTGCACGAAGCTGCCCGACGTATTCAGGCTCTTCAGGTTCGTTCAGGGCGTCCAGAATTTGATCGATCTGAGGCTTTTCTTCTCCGCTATCGACAGGGAGTTCTTCGTGGGAAGAGGCATCGGCCGAAATATCCGGTTCAGGAAGTTCTTCCGACGCGACGGGTACAACAAGCGGTGCTTCGGCAGGAGGTTCCGACTTCGGCATTTGTTTTCCCTTAACAAAGATACGCAACGCACACGTCCACGAACGGCCGGGCACGAACTCGTCTTCGCCGCAGTCTTCCGAAACGACCGCCTCTTTCGGTATTTTCAATCGCTCAAGCAGGACATCCAGCTGTGCCATGCGTTCCGGCATATGCCGATAATAAGGCCCCACACAAACGAATGAATGGTATCCCTCGGGAGCATCACCGATGAGGGCTGCGAGATGTTCGACTGTCCGGATAGACATGCCGGGAAGATTGGAAAAAAGATGCAACGTGCGCTGCGGAGTGCCGGAAAAAAGGTCGTCCGCTTTCAACTCGTCCATATATTTGCATACCGTACGGATTTCAGAATGCGGAAAAAAGCGACGCACGTGCAAAGCCGCTCGTTGCAAGCAACGCTCCGATGGATCGATCAACGTGAACCGACGAACCAACGAAGTAAGATTCTGCGCCTGCAGAAAATCATGATACACCATCGCTCCGAGCCCCTGCCCGCAACCATAATCAATCCATTCGATCTCTTCGCTGAAAAATGATTGAGGCAAACAGCTGTAAGCTTTCTGCAAACGCGCTTCGTGCAGATCGCCAAACGCATAAAGATAAGCAGCGAGTTGTGGCTCGGTCTCCTGCAAGTTACCGCTATCCTTCAATTCATCGAAAAGTTTGTTTCGCTGGTCGTCCGAAAGCTCCGAAATAAACCGATCGGACAAAGCCTTCACCGAATGAAAAGTCGGAGACTGTAAAGTCTCTATCAAAAACGAATAATTGGTGCCGTGTTCCATCATAGCGTTTTTCCTCCGTATTTTATACTTCTTTTTTTGACGTTTTTCCGACAGATTAAGTACAAAATTAGCCCCTGTTTGCGAAGCCTTAAAAAATAGTTTTCAACAACACACCCCAAAAAGTGTTGAAAACTTTCATTTCACACTTTTTCTTTTGCGTTTATCGACGCACCACAAAAACCACCCCACTTCTGTAAATTTCAGGCAAATAAAGAGAACCCAACGCCCTTCCCCAAACACAACAAATCATTTACACACAACAAAACAAACACAAGTTAACAAAGCTTTGCGTTTTTAATTCAATCGTCATGCGTTATTTCCCGAAAAAGTTCCTTATTTTTGCCGCAAATCTTACGGAGAATATGCGCAAAACAGCTATATGGCAAGAAAAAGGATGGCCTTACCTGACATGGAATTACCAAGAGGTAATGTCCATATTGGGAGAGGTGCGTAACCGGCAGGGGCGACTTGTCGGCAAAACGAGCTTGCTGGGCATTGATCTGAAAAAAAATGCGCTGTTGAACTCCATCTCCAATGAAATCATCCGGTCAGCCGAACTTGACGGACAGATACTCGATGCTCAAAAAGTACGGTCCTCTGTGAGCCGTCAGCTGAAATTGGAAAAGAGACAGAACCCCGATGACGATATCGATATGGCCGTCGACGGCATCGTCCGTGTATCGACCGATGCGTTGCTGAACTATCTTCAGCCCATCACGGAAGAACGTCTTTACGGTTGGAAGGATGAGCTAAGTCCGGAAACATCGTGCCATACTGACGTCCTTACACCGACCATTACGCCCGGTGTGCTTCCTCCTTTCGCCATGCAGGACATGTCGCCGATTTCCAGGGAGATGAAACGATTTATCAGGTGGATCAATACGACGCATACGACCGATCCGGTTATCAAGGCCGGAGTGGCGCATGTTTATTTCTGGCTCCTTCACCCGTTTGCAACCGCGAATGGGCAAATTGCACGGACGATAATGCATCTTTTCCTCGCACGAGCCGACAATTCCCGGCAACGCTTCTTCTGCCTGTCCGAGCAGTTTTGCAAGCGGAAAGAAACGTATCATCAATTGATGCAGACCGTTTGCAGCCGGGATATGGATGTCACCGAATGGCTTATGTGGTTTCTTCATTGTCTGGAAACGGCGTTGACCGAGGCCGAAGCATCCATCACACGTATTCTGGAAAAATCGAAGTTCTGGGAGAAATACCGACTGGTACGCCTGAACGACCGTCAAGTCAAGATGATCAACCTCTTGTGGGAAGGGATGGACGACAAACTGACCTCATCCATTTGGGCGAATATCAACCTCTGCTCTCCCGATACGGCACTCAGAGACATTCAAGACCTCATCGACAAAAAAATTCTGCACAAACACGGCGACGGCGGCCGAAGCACCTCATACGGGTTGAAAAACTGAACCGCCCCCGCTCCTCTCCTGCCCTTTCAGACATCAATCATCCGCATAGCTTCTTCCGGCGTTTCGGCCACTTGCCACAGCGTGCGTGTCTGCGAACGCATAAATTGTTCGTCTTCCGCACGGTTCAACATCTCCAACAAAGGATCATAATAATGGTTCGTATTGAGAATCACCACTGGATGATGATACAATCCCAGTTGCCTCCACGTGATGATTTCCATCAACTCTTCCAATGTACCGCAACCGCCCGGCAGAGCAATGACCGCATCGGACATATCGGCCATCCGCTGCTTGCGCTCGTGCATCGTCTCGACACGAATCAGCTCCGTAAGCCCCGAATGACACCACCCGTTATCGACCATAAAATGCGGAATGATCCCGACGACGGTTCCTCCCGCCTTCAACGTCGCATCCGAAACAACCCGCATCAGGCCGAAACTTCCGGCTCCGTTAATCACCCGCCACCGGCCTTTACCAAGCAGTGTTCCCAAAGCTTCAGCCGCCTCGGTATATCCCGTATCGATCCGCGAACTGGACGCACAATACACACAAACTGAACGCATATTCTATCGTTTTTTAAAGAAGCCGCAAATTTAGATAAAATCCCTGATATTGTATACCGGCAGATAAAAACACCAGACCGGGACCCTGTTTCCTGCCCTCCTCCCGCGTATTCTTAGCCACAATTTCACGATCTTGGAGGGACATTTTGTCGTTTCCCTGCCATTTCGTCAGAAAAAAGTTCGACATCGAACCTTTTTGCTCCGACATCTGAGCTTTTTGCTCCGATA
>NZ_JAUMYS010000070.1 GCF_030528505.1 Tannerella sp. | reverse complement strand
GGTCAGATAAGTGAGCTTTTTGCTCCGAAATCGATGTTTAGACCTTCGTTGGGAGCGGTGTAGCAAGAGAGGTAAAAATCATTCATACGCATCGCTATTTTTTTATATCTTTGCTTCCGCCAAAAAGAGACGGATGATTGATGCGATAACACGGGAACGGATTTTGGAAGCGGCAAACATTGTGGATGTTGTGTCTGAATTTGTCACGCTGCGAAAGCGCGGGGTGAACTTCGTCGGTCTGTGTCCGTTTCATACCGATAAAACGCCTTCGTTCTATGTCTCGCCGGCCAAAAATATTTGCAAGTGCTTTGCGTGTGGCGAGGGCGGATCGCCGGTCTATTTCATCATGAAGCACGAACAACTGAGCTATCAGGACGCGTTGCGTTTTCTGGCCAAGAAGTATCACATCGAGGTGCGGGAACGTGAACTGACCGACGAGGAGAAGCGTTCGCAGAGTGACCGGGAGAGCATGTTTATCCTCAACAGTTGGGCGCAGAAACATTTTACTTCGCGGCTGCTCGACCATGAAGAAGGACGCGCCGTAGGACTGTCTTATTTCGCGCAGCGCGGCTTTCGCGACGAGACGATCCGTAAGTTCCAACTCGGGTACAGCCTCGAGAAGCGAGACGATCTCTACCAGTCGGCTATCGGCAAAGGCTACCGCAAGGAATACCTCGAAAAGACGGGGCTTGTTACGTTTTACGACGACGGGGCCGGGAGCGACCGCTTTCGCGGACGCGTGATCTTTCCCATTCATACGCTCAGCGGTAAGGTCGTGGGGTTCGGTGGGCGTATCCTCGACCAGACGAAGAAGACGGCCAAATACGTCAACTCGCCCGAGAGCGAGATTTATCATAAGAGCAACGAACTGTACGGCTTGTATTTCGCGAAGCAGGCGATCGCGAAGGCCGACAAATGCTTCCTCGTCGAAGGGTATACCGACGTGATCTCCATGCATCAGTCGGGTATCGAGAATGTCGTCGCCTCGTCGGGAACGGCGCTCACGCAACGCCAGATTCATCTGATTCACCGGATGACGAACAATATCACGGTGCTCTACGACGGCGACGCGGCCGGTATCAAGGCCGCTATTCGAGGCATCGACCTGCTGCTCGAAGAGGGGATGAACGTGAAAGTGTTGCTGCTGCCCGACGGCGAAGATCCGGACTCGTTCGCGCGTTCGCGCAATGCGTTTGAATTTTCGGTGTATATTCAGGAACATGAGACGGATTTTATTCGCTTCAAAACGCAACTGCTGCTCGATGAGGCGGGGAATGATCCGCTTAAACGCGCTTCCCTGATCTCGGATATCTTACATTCCATCGCCGTGATTCCGGATAATATCATCCGCTCCGTCTACCTCAAAGAATGTAGCCATCTGTTGGAGATCAAAGAGCCGGTGCTGCTGGCCGAACTGAATAAGATACGCGCTCAGCGACGCCGGGCGCCGTCGCTTTATCGGCAGCCGGCTCCGCCGCCATCGCCCGTCGATCCGTCATCGGATCGTCCCGCCTTGTCGGAGGGGGGAGGGTCGCCGTCACCCACGTCCGCTTCGGAGGGCGAGCATGCCCCGACGACAACTCCCGTACAGCAGTCCGTTGCGCCGACGCCACCCAAACGCGCAACTCCTTCGCCTTACCGGGCTATCGAGGAGGCGTTGCTTCGCTACGTCGTGTCGCAAGGCGAGTTAGTGCTGTATGATTATACGGACGAGGAGAGTGGGGAGCACGTCGTCGTCCGTGTGGCCGAATACATCAGCGAAGAATTGCAGAAAGACGATCTCGCTTTTTCTACACCGCTCTTTTCAATGATCCTTGAAGAGGCGGTCGATCAGTGTCATGTTCCCGGATTCAAGGCGGAGAGCTATTTTTCGTCTCACCCCGACCCGGCAGTTTCGTCTGTGGCTACGAATCTTGCGGGCGGCATCTATCAGATCGGTTTCGGGAACGAAACGCCTGAAGAAACAGCGGCGGAGCCGACCGAGGAAGAACGTGAAGAAATGAATCGTCGGCAGGTGAAAATGTGGGAGAAAGCGATCGTACGCGATCTGTTCGCCCTCAAAGGTGCTCACCTGTTGCAGCAGATCGCGGGCATCAATAAAAAAATCAAGGAATTGCAGGCCGAAGGGCGCATCGACGAAGCCATCGAGCAAATGAAGGAACAAAAACGGCTGAATGCCATCAAGGTGGCGCTAAGCAAAGAATTAGGAGAACGAATTATTTTAAAAATGTAACTTATATGTATTTTGTAGAAGCGGAACATATCGTTAAACAGTACGCGAATCATCGTGCACTCGACGATGTCAGTATCCGGGTTCCGGAAGGGAAGATTTTCGGGCTGTTAGGCCCGAACGGCGCCGGTAAGACGACATTGATCCGGATCATTAACCGTATCACCGCTCCGGATAGCGGGCTGGTGCGTTTCGACGGAAGGCCTTCGACGCACGACGACATTTATCGAATCGGGTACCTGCCCGAAGAGCGCGGACTGTATAAGAAAATGAAAGTGGGAGAACAGGCCGTTTATTTTGCCCGTCTCAAAGGGTTGAGCGGCCGTGACGCGAATAAACGGCTGACCGAATGGTTCGAAAAGTTCGACATCATGCCGTGGTGGAACCGCAAACTCGAAGAACTTTCGAAAGGGATGCAGCAGAAAGTGCAATTTATCATCACGGTCGTACACGAACCGACGCTACTCATCTTCGACGAGCCGTTCAGCGGTTTTGACCCCGTTAATGCCGAACGGCTGAAGCAGGAGATGTTACAACTGAAAGAGGAGGGGAGGACACTGATTTTCTCGACACATAATATGCCCTCGGTCGAAGAAATATGCGACGAGATTGCGCTGATCGACCGCTCGCATGTCGTCCTTTCGGGCGATATTCATGAAGTACGTGAGCGTTTCAAAGAGCATATTTTCCGCGTAGTCGTCGCCGACGGACAACCCCTCACGTCCGTACCGGAATTGTTCACCGTGCTTTCCCAGAAGGCTCAGCACGGATATACGGAGGCGCATATCCGCAAGGAAGAAGGCGTCACTAACTCCTCGTTGCTGAATGCCTTGGCGCAACAGCGTGAGATACGCTCGTTCAACGAGGTATTGCCTTCGATGAACGATATTTTTATTCGTACCGTTACACAAAATACATCGCAACCATCATGAATAGTATAGGATTAATTATTAAGCGGGAATACATCCGCCGCGTCAGAAAAAAATCATTCGTCCTGCTGACGTTTCTGACGCCGCTGCTGATGATTGCACTGATTTTCGTACCGCTGTGGCTGTCGTCTATCAAGAGCAGCGAGATATTTCAGGTGTCTGTCATCGACGAAACGGGAAAATACGTGTCGTTGTTCAAAGATGTTGACAATTACCGCTTTTTCGACGGAAAAGCCTCCGTCCCGGCATCGCAGGATGAGGTGAAAGAGGTGTTTGCCACGCTCAAAATTACCGACGACCTGTTGGAACATCCTGAAGCGGCTGCTCTTTATTCGCACAAGCAGATACCTGAGGCTTTGTCGCGTACCGTGAACGAAACGTTGCGCAAACAAATCGAAAGCGATAAAATCGCATCATATCAAATTCCGAGGCTGGAAGAAATCATTCGTGAGAGTCAGATACGCTTTCAGGTGCAAACGATTAAACTGAGCGAAGACGGTAGCGAGAGCCAGTCGTCCGTTTCGCTGGCTTACGCCATCGGCATTCTTTTTACCATGACGATCTATATGTTTATCATTATGTACGGTTCGATGGTGATGCAGGGCGTTTCGGAAGAGAAGACGAACCGCATCGTCGAGATTATGGTATCGTCCGTCCGTCCGTTCGACCTTATGATGGGTAAAATCATTGGTATCGGTCTTGTCGGACTCACCCAGCTCTTTCTTTGGGGCATTCTTACCATGGTCGGTTTCACCGTGATCGGCCTCTTCTTCGGCGCAGGCGCCGATGCTGCTGTAGCGATGCAGCAGGGGGGGGCGGCAACTGCCGGCGAAATGGGCGAATGGATGGCTAAGCTGCAATCGTTTAACTTCTCCGAAATCCTGTTTCTCTTTGTCGTCTATTTCTTCGGAGGATATCTGCTGTATGCTTCGCTCTTTGCGGCCATCGGTTCGGTAATCGATCACCCCGAAGACGCCCAGCAATTCATGACCCCCGTTATCCTGATTCTCGCCTTTGCGTTGTACGCCGGCATTTACAGTATCGAAAACCCCGACGGACCGTTGGCTTTCTGGTGCTCAATGATTCCGTTCACGTCGCCGGTGGTCATGATGATGCGTATCCCTTACGAGATCCCGCTTTGGCAAACGCTGCTCTCCGTCTTCTTGCTGTTTGCTTCGGCGGTCGGTCTGACGTGGATCTCTGCCAAGATTTATCGCATCGGTATCTTGATATACGGCAAGAAACCGAACCTGAAAGAAATTGTCCGCTGGCTTTCTTTTAAGTAGCAGGTGTGTCTAAATTTTTTATCTTTGTACCCCGAATAACAAATGATAAAAGCAAAGATGAATAAACAAAAAAAAGGAACGATCTGTGTACAGGGAGGCTGGCAGCCTAAAAACGGCGAACCTCGTGTAGTACCGATCTATCAAAGT
Source organism: Tannerella sp. (assembly GCF_030528505.1). Classification (GTDB taxonomy): domain Bacteria; phylum Bacteroidota; class Bacteroidia; order Bacteroidales; family Tannerellaceae; genus Tannerella. The sequence continues at coordinate 10,274 of NZ_JAUMYS010000070.1, read as the reverse complement.
ACGACATTCAAATATGAAACGAGCGATGAGATGGGCAAACTGTTCGATCTCGAAGCTTCCGGATTTTTTTATACGCGTTTGCAAAACCCTACGAACGAAAGTGTTGCCGCCAAAATTGCCTCGCTCGAAGGCGGTATGGCGGCCATGCTGACCTCATCGGGACAGGCGGCGGTATTCTATGCGCTGTTCAATATCTGTGAAACGGGTGGACACCTCATTTGTACGTCTAAAATTTACGGAGGAACATTCAATCTCCTTGGAGTGACAATGAAGAAGATGGGGCTGGATGTGACCTTTATCGATCAGGATGCCACAGACGAAGAGATTGAAAAAGCGTTCCGTCCGAATACGAAGGCTGTCTTTGGCGAAACATTGGCTAACCCGGCCGGAGCCGTACTCGATATCGAACGTTTTGCACGTATAGCACACGGTCATGGGGTGCCGCTGATCGTCGATAATACGTTGGCTACGCCGATCAATTGCCGTCCGATCGAATGGGGAGCCGACATCGTTATCCACTCGACAACGAAGTATATGGACGGTCATGCAACAGCCGTCGGAGGTGTCATCGTCGACAGTGGGAATTTCGACTGGAACGCGCACAAGGACAAATTTCCCGGCTTGACCATGCCCGATGCTTCGTATCACGGCATTGTCTATACCGAGAAATTCGGAAAAGTGGCTTACCTTGTTAAAGCAACCGTGCAGTTGATGCGCGATCTTGGTTCTACGGCTTCGCCGATGAACGCTTTCTTGCTGAATGTCGGTCTCGAAACGCTGCACTTGCGCATGCCTCGCCACTGCTCGAACGCTCAGGCCGTAGCGGAATACCTCGCCAGACATCCGAAAGTGGAGTGGGTGAACTACTGTGGGCTGCCTGACAATAAATATCATACGCTTGCTCGCAAATACCTGCCCGAAGGAGCCTCCGGAGTGCTTACGTTTGGTCTCAAAGGGGGACGTGATCATGCGATCCGTTTCATGGATTCCCTGCAACTTGTGTCTATCGTAACGCATGTGGCCGATGCACGTTCGTGCGTGTTGCATCCCGCCAGTCATACGCATCGTCAACTTACCGACGAGCAATTGGTTGCCGCAGGTGTAGCGCCCGATCTGATACGTTTCTCTGTCGGAATCGAAGATATCGATGATATTCTTGCCGATGTGGAACAAGCACTGGAAAAGGTGTAGTTCTTCTGCTGCGCTAATGTAGTTTCATAACAAAGACGGTGTGATATAAAAGGAATATACACCGTCTTTTTTTGATTATTGTATTCATTGACCAATTAACGATTGATTTAAATCGGGCTTTCAGCCCTTGTAAGCCCCGCAGGGACGTTTAACCTTTGTAGGTGTTATGCTCTGCGGGCGTTGAGATGTTTAGTTGTTGATTCGTTGGTCCAACGCTGACCGCTGAAAACGGATGGCTGAATACAGTAAGAGCCCCGTAGGGGCGTATTAATTCAGCCCAATGCGCAGCGTTGGGAAAAAAGGTCACCAACTCCGCCAGAGGGCTGTAAGTCTGATGTAATAAGTTAATTGTTAGGATAGACATGCCGAAATCGCGCAATTTGCCTTTAATTCATCTCCGGATTTTTGGGATAGTTGATCCATGTATTGTACGGGCGGCCGAGAAGCTCGACGGAGCGAGTCCAGAACGAGTCGTCATGCGCAAGCATCAAACTTCGATCGGTCGAATGGCTGACTAACCAAGAGTCGCGTACAATTTCACCATCTAATTGATTTTTAGTCCACCCTGAGTAACCTAAAAAGAATTTTACGCGTTCATTGAAAGGATTACCGCCAAGGATATAGTGTTTCAACGCCTCAAAATCACCGTCAAAATATAGATTTTCTTCAATCTGCACGCTGCCGGGAATAGCCTGACCGAGTGAGTGGATGAAAAATAACCGGTTCGAACTGACAGGGCCGCCAAGATAAATAGGAAGAACCGGATATTTTTTAGCTCCGGAAAAAAATCATTGACAATGAGCCCGGTCGGTTTATTTACCACGAAGCCCATCGAGCCGTTCTGATTGTGCTCAACTAACAATACGACGGAACGTTGAAAGTAAGCGTCCTGCAAAAACGGTTCGGAAATGAGAATTTTCCCCTTTCCCGGTCGTAAGTCGTTATGCTTGATTTTGAAGATGTCTTTATATTGAGCCATTGTTGCAATTACGAATAATCCTCAAATTTAGGGCGGCAATATAATATGTATTTTGAAGAAGAACAAGGAAAAAGAAAACTTTTTCCGTTAAAAAACAATAATAAGTTTCGGATTGTTACGCCGTATGATTTTCATTGAATATTCTTAATCGTTCTTCAAGCAATTCATATTGATGCGGCTTGATAAAAGACGTGCATGCTCGCAATCCTTCCTGTCGACTTCCCGTAGTTCCGAGCGAAATGGCGCTGATACCGTAGCAAATCAATTCTTCCATCAGCTGGCTTCCGGTCATGCCCGGATACCCGATCGTAAAATAAAAACCGTCGGCCACGGGTTCGTCCAGATCACGGTCGTATACGATGTGGAAACCGTAACGGGTGAAAATTTCTTTGAGTTTCGCTGCCCGCCGTCCATACTCTTTGACTTCGTTGACAAAGTCGAACGTGCCGTCCGATGCGGCTTTCAGCATCGCGGAAAGTGCGTATTGCGCCGAGTGGCTCGTTCCCGAAGAAAGCGCGTAGAGCACGCGATGGATATAGACCGTTCCGAATGTTCCGCTACCGTACCGCTGGGTCAGTCCCTCGTAAGCCCGATGATACAGCTTGTCGGAAATTGCTGTGACTCCGATGCGTTGTCCGGCATAGCTGAAGGCTTTCGAGCCGGAGATTTGCAGGATGTAATGATCTGTATAGTGAGCGACGCTTGGTTGAAAAGGCGGCCGGAACGGTGTGCCGAGGTCTTTCCGGAAATCCATAGCAAAATAAGCAAGGTCTTCGATCACAATGACATCGTATTTCGTTGCCATTTGACCAATCGTTTTCAGTTCATTATCCGTCAGACAGAACCATGCCGGGTTGTTCGGGTTCGAATAGACGAGGGCAGCGATATTTCCTTGCGACAAGTATTTCTCCAAAATGTCTGCGAGTTTCTCTCCCCGATGTTCGTAAACATCAAATGAGGCATACCGATAGCCCATGACCGTGATCTGCTGTTTTTGAACGGGAAAGCCCGGATCGATAAACAGGATCGTGTCTTTTGCCGGGTTGCATTGTCCGCACGTAAGGAAAGAGGCGAACGTGCCTTGCATGGAGCCGGTTACCGGTACGCATCCTTCGGGAGAGATATCGATATCGATAAACGCTTTGATAAACCGGGAAGCTTCCTCTTTGAGTGCTTTCAGGCCGTTGATGTCGGGGTAGATGGCTGCAATGCCTTTTTGTAAAGCTTCGATTTCGGCATCCGTGCCGACTTGTGCCGGCCGTAGTCCCGGCACACCCATCTCCATGTGAATGAATTCGATACCGGTTTCTTGCTCCAGTTGGTTGGAGATGGCTACTACTTCACGGATAGTTGCCTTACCGAAATCCTGTAATTGATAACGGTCGATTGCACGTCGTGCCGTTTCGTAGTTAATCGGTGTGTTTTTCATGGTCCTTTATTTTACGGTTATTTTGTTGTAAACAAGGTCTCTTTGAATATTTCCGAAACGGTGGGGTGGGGGAATACGACTTTTTGGAGTGCCTCAATCGTCATCCCCTGCTCAATAGCCATGCATGCTCCGTGAATCATTTCACTGCAAGGATTGCCCAGCATGTGAACACCCAGTATCTTCCGCTGAGGACTGAAAAGCACTTTGCAGAGTCCGGTCGCTCCTTCATTTTCTGCAACAAAACGCCCGGAATAAGTCATCGGGAGCTTGGCAACACTGTATTCGATGCCTTTATTTTGAGCTTGTTCTTCGGTCAGACCGACTGTAGCGACCTCCGGATTGGTGTAGACGATACCGGGAATAGCATGATAACGCATCTCGTCTTCGAGCCCGGTGAGATTGTTTACCACCACCTCGCCTTCGCGACTGGCGGTGTGGGCTAACATCGAGAACCCGGTAATATCGCCTGCAGCGTAGACGTTCGGCACGTTTGTCCGCATTTTTGCATCGACTCTTACAGCTCCGCGTTCTGTTTCTACCCCTAACGTCTCCAATCCGAAGCCTGTCGTTACAGCCCGTCGGCCGACGCTCATCAAAATCTTTTCTCCCGAAACGGAAGCTTGCGCACCTTCGGAGTTTACAAAAAAGACTTCGTTGCCTTTGACCTCCGTCACTTTGCATGAGAGATGGAAGCGAATCCCTTTCTTCGTATAGATGTCACGCAACATCGCGCTGACCTCACTGTCTAATCCCCCCAATATTTCGGGTAACATCTCGATAACCGTCACTTCGGAACCGAGGCTGTTGTACAGGCTCGCAAATTCCATGCCGATCACGCCACCTCCAATGATAACGAGCGAGGAGGGTTGCTCTTTCATGGCCAGAATCTCGCGGTTTGTTACGATGCGGTCTCCGGCTGCTTCGATTCCGGGAATAGGGGGGATAAAAGCCTCCGAACCGGTACAAAGTAGCAGATTTTTAGCCTGAAACGTCTCGTTGTTGCAATGAATTTCGATGGCCTCTTCCGTGCGTCCCTGGATGTGTGCTTCTCCTTTTACGACGTGTATGTTATGTGCTTTCATCGTGGCATTAATGCCGGCCACCAGTTTACGTACCGTTTTGTTCTTGCGGGCAACGATTTTGCCGAAGTCGAATGTTGCATCCGGAGCATGGACGCCGTACTTGTCGCCGTGCTTGGCATAGTCGTATACCTTTGCGCTGTAGAGTAATGTTTTCGTCGGAATACATCCTTCGTTCAGACAGACACCACCCAGGTCTTTCTTTTCGAACAGTGTTACTTCAAGTCCTCTCGCTGCTGCGCGTTCTGCCGCCACATATCCGGCCGGTCCGCCTCCGATAATCGCTAAATCTATCATGTTTTCTACTGTTTTATTTTTTTACTGTTAACGTGCAAACGTACGTAAAAAAAAGGACTTTCCATATGGAATGCGCTAAAAAAGGTAATATCGGCATAATTTCATAACCGAATTCGTATTGGTTTGCGAGCTGACGCTGGGTGAGTGAGTGTGTTCATAAGGATAAATAAGTTGGCTATTCAATGAAATATTGTGCTTGAAACACCTTCATTACCGATAGAATAATTCAGTTTTGATTTTTATGGACTCATGTATAAAAATCTCGACTTTTTTATTTATGTTTGCATCGAACTTTAAAAAAAAGAAAAGAAATGCCGGTAATATCACAACGTGGGATCAGCATGCCCGAATCTCCGATACGGAAATTAGTTCCGTTAGCTAATGAAGCGAAAGCAAGAGGAATCAAAGTATATCATCTCAACATCGGGCAACCCGATATTCGAACTCCAGAAGTGGGGCTTGATGCCATGCGTCGTATCGATCGTGAGGTGCTGGAATACAGCCCAAGCGAAGGATTGCTCAGTTTGCGTAAAAAAATGGTCACTTATTATCGCCGTTTCGGCATCATGGTCGATACGGACGATATTATTGTTACGACGGGAGCATCGGAAGCCGTAAATTTTGCATTTCTGGCTTGTCTGAATCCGGGTGATGAGTTATTGATCCCTGAACCGGCGTATGCGAATTACATGTCGTTTGCTCTGTCGTGCGGTGTAGTGGTAAAGGCGGTGCCCTCATCGATTGAAGACGGATTTGCTTTGCCGCCGATCGATAAGTTTGAGGAAATGATCACACCTCGCACGAAGGCCGTCATGATCTGCAATCCGAACAATCCGACCGGTTATCTTTATACGGCAGAGGAGATGCGTCGTTTGAGCGAGCTTGTGAGAAAACATAATATATTTCTATTTTCGGACGAGGTCTATCGTGAGTTTTGTTATACCGGTACACCTTATGTTTCGTCGTTCCACCTTGAAGGGCTTGAACAGCACGTGGTCATGCTTGATTCGGTGTCGAAGCGTTACAGCGAATGCGGTATTCGTGTCGGCGCTTTGGTCACAAAAAATGCGCAGGTGAAGAAGAGCGTGATGAAATGGTGTCAGGCACGGCTCAGTCCGCCGCTTCTCGGACAAATCGTTGCCGAAGCGTCTATCGATACGCCCGAAGAATATATGCGTGCCGTTTATGACGAATATTTGCAGCGGCGTAATTTTCTTGTCGATGGTTTGAACCGTATACCGGGCTGCTATTCGCCTCTTCCGATGGGCGCTTTTTATACGGTAGCCAAACTTCCGATCGACGATGCCGACACGTTCTGCGCATGGTGCCTGAGCGATTTCGCTTATGAAGGGCAGACGGTCATGATGGCTCCGGCTTCGGGCTTTTACGTGACACCCGGTTATGGACGAAACGAAGTGCGTATCGCATACGTGTTAAAAAAGGAAGAGCTGGCCAAGGCGCTTGATGTTTTAGCCCGTGCTTTGGATACGTACCGCAAGGTCTGGCTTGGGGTTTAGGCTAACAACAGAATATGAAGATATACGAAAAGGAGCTATATCGCCGGCGTGAGAGATGAATATTGAACTGTTTATAGCTCGGCGTATTCATTTTTCGAAAGAGGGACGCGACAGCAGACGGGTCACACCGCCGGCTGTACGTATTGCCGTAGCCGGTATTGCGCTGGGCGTGGCTATGATGATTCTTTCGGTGGCGATCGTTGTCGGGTTCAAGCAGGAAGTACGTAACAAAATCATTGGTTTCGGTTCGCATATCCGGATTTCCAACTTTGACAGTAATTCGTCGTATGAGACGGCGCCGATTTTTGTTAGCGACAGCTTGAAGCATCTCCTGAACACGATTCCGGGCATTCGTCATGTTGAGACATTCGCCACCAAGCCGGGAATCCTTAAGACCGAAACGGATTTTCAGGGTATTGTGCTTAAAGGCGTCGATGTGGAATATGACTGGACATTTTTCAGGAGACATCTGAAGGAAGGCGAGCTTTTCAGTGTTGATACGGGAAAGGTTACGAACGATGTGCTGATCTCGCAGCAATTGGCCGATATGCTTCGCCTTCGTTGCGGCGACTCATTTTTAGCTTATTTCGTGCAAGATGAGGTGAGAGCGCGCAAATTCCGCATCAGCGGCATCTACGATACCGGTTTTACGGACTACGACAAATTATTTGTCCTGACCGATATCAAGCATATTCGTCGTCTGAACGGGTGGGAGGTTGACGCCGTCAGTGGGCTGGAACTGCAGGTCGATGACTACGATGACCTTGATGAGGTGACTGCTGTTGTTGATGATCAGTTGCTCAATCGTCGTGACCATAAAGGAAATGTCTTTTATGTTCGTTCCATTAAAGAACTGAATCCGATGATATTCAGTTGGCTTGATGTGCTCGACTTGAATGTTGCCGTGATTCTTGTATTGATGATGGCCGTATCGGGATTCACCATGATTTCGGGGTTACTGATCATCATCCTCGAACGTACAAATATGATCGGTATTCTGAAAGCGCTCGGTCAGCAAGACCGTAGCCTGCGCCGTGTTTTTCTGTATATCTCGGCTTTCCTGATCGGTAAAGGGATGCTTTGGGGGAATATCATCGGCCTGGTACTTTGTTGGATACAATTCTTTTTCCAACCGCTGTCTCTCGACCCCTCCGTGTATTACCTCGACGCCGTTCCCATTCATCTGACGCCCGGTACATGGCTACTGATTAACCTTGGAGCATCCGCCGTTTCGCTCCTGATGATGCTTGCTCCTTCGTACCTGATCACCAAAATCAGTCCGGCCAAAACGATCCGCTTCGAATAGCAAGGCAGGCTCGTATTTCTTTTTCAAAAAACGGCCTGCCTCTTTTTCTTTCGGATATCTCCAGAAGAGCGAAATCTTTATATCTGTCTTAATTCCAGCGGTAATAGATGATCGAAAAGACTATTTCTCCACTGAAGAGAAAAGTGACTTCGTGCTTGCCAACAACGTGTTGCGCATAAGCGAGATGATCGTCATCGGGCCTACTCCACCGGGAACAGGCGTAATATAGCTGCACTTCTGAGCTACTTCGTTGAAGGCCACATCGCCCATCAGGCGATAACCGCTCTTGGTGACACTGCTGGGCACACGCGTGGTACCGACATCAATCACAACGGCTCCGTCTTTCACCATATCTCCTTTCAAAAATTCGGGAACACCCAACGCGGCAATGATGATATCCGCACTTAGACACATCTCCTTCAGGTTCTCGGATCGACTATGGCACACCGTCACGGTGCAATCGCCCGGATAGTCTTTCTGCATCATCAGGGTAGCCATCGGCTTGCCTACGATATTACTGCGCCCTAAAATAACGCAATGCTTTCCTTTGGTCGGGATTTCGTAGTATCGCAGCAGCTCAACGATGCCTGCGGGCGTAGCCGACTTGAAACAAGGTAACCCGAGCGCCATCCGCCCGACATTGATCGGATGGAAGCCATCCACATCTTTCCGATAATCAATTGCTTCAATCACCTTATGGCTGGAAATGTGTTTTGGCAGGGGGAGCTGTACGATAAAGCCGTCTACATCGTCGTCTTCGTTCAGCTGCTGTACCTTACGGAGTAATTCCTCTTCCGTTATATCGGCTTCGCAACGGATCAAGGTTGACCGGAATCCGATAGCTTCGCAACTTTTTACTTTGTTCATCACATACGTCTCGCTGCCCCCGTCGTGGCCGACCAATATGGCTGCAAGGTGCGGGATTTTCCCTCCCGCCTGTTTGATGTTTGCTACTTCGGCAGCTAATTCTTTCTTGGCCTGGGCTGCCACGGCCTTCCCATCGATTAATTGATAAACCTGTTCTTCCATAACTTTTTGTTTTTATCTGCGAAATGGTGAACGCATCATCCGGCTGCCCGGCTTGACGGTCGTAATCATTCGCATCATCTTACGTGTTTCGTCAAATTGTTTGATCAGCTTGTTAACATCCTGCACCGACGTGCCGCTCCCTGCGGCGATGCGCTGCCTGCGCGAACCGTTCAGGATAGAAGGATTCGTACGCTCTTGCGGAGTCATCGAATAGATTATGGCTTCAATGCTTTTGAATGCGTTCTCATCGACGTCGATATTCTTCAATGCCTTGCCCACACCCGGAATCATGGACGCCAAATCCTTCAGGTTACCCATTTTCTTGATTTGTTGGATTTGTCCGAGGAAATCATTGAAATCAAACTGATTTTTGGCAAGTTTCTTTTGGATTCGGCGTGCCTCGGCTTCGTCGTATTGCTCCTGTGCACGCTCAACCAGCGAGACGACGTCACCCATACCGAGAATACGATCAGCCATTCGTTCGGGATGGAAGACATCAAGCGCGTCCATTTTTTCGCCGGTTCCGATAAACTTGATCGGCTTGTCGACTACGGTGCGTATGGAGAGCGCTGCACCACCGCGGGTATCTCCGTCGAGCTTGGTAAGCACCACGCCCGAAAAGTCCAGACGGTCGTTAAATTCCTTGGCTGTGTTCACGGCGTCCTGTCCGGTCATCGAGTCGACAACAAACAAGATTTCGTTGGGCTGGATTGCCTTTTTGATCGCTGCGATCTCTTCCATCATCTGCTCGTCAATCGCCAGACGACCCGCCGTATCGATAATGACTAAGTCGCGCCCAGTCTTCTTCGCTTCGAGAATGGCATGAAGCGCAATATCGACCGGATTTTTATTTTCCCGTTCCGAATATACCGGGACTCCGATCTGTTCACCTAAAACGTGTAACTGGTCGATGGCCGCAGGGCGATATACGTCGCAAGCTACCAGTAAAGGATTTTTTCCTCTCTTGCTCTTCAACATATTGGCCAGTTTACCGGAGAAGGTTGTCTTTCCCGAACCTTGCAGACCGGCCATCAGTACGACCGTTGGTGATCCTGTCAGATTAAATTCGGCCGCAACGCCTCCCATCAAGGTGGCCAGTTCGTCGTGTACGATTTTGACCATCAATTGGCCGGGTTTCAGCGAAGTGAGCACATCCTGTCCCATCGCCTTTGCTTTTACTGTATCCGTAAACTGCTTGGCCACTTTATAATTGACATCGGCATCCAACAAGGCCCGACGCACATCTTTCAGCGTTTCCGCCACATTTAACTCGGAAATTTTGCCCTCGCCTTTCAACAGCTTAAACGAGCGTTCTAACCGGTCACTTAAATTTTCAAACATAGCTCTGATTTTTGGTTGCAAATTTAGATAAAATCCTCGAGTTTTTACACTGGCCAGATAAAAACACAAGGCCGACGCTTTGTTTTCTGTCCCCTCCTCTGCGTGT
>NZ_JAUMYS010000069.1 GCF_030528505.1 Tannerella sp. | reverse complement strand
TGTTTCTGCCGCGGAAACTCCAGTTTCCGCGACAGAGATATTTCTAATTCTTAAAGTTTAATTCACTTCCGTCGAATCCGACGACGACCGGACGCTCGCGATGGATCTTGCCGCCAAGAATCTCTTTCGACAGCTCGTTAAGCACGAGGTCTTGGATCACTCGTTTGACGGGGCGCGCACCGAACTGCGGGTCATACCCTTTCTCGGCCAGATAAGCCATCGCTTCGTCGGTAAATTGCAGGGTGATGCCGTTTGCGGCCAGCATTGTCTGCACATGCTTCAGTTGCAGATCAACGATCTGACGGATTTCCGACTCGTCAAGCGGCGTGAACATGATAATCTCGTCGATACGGTTCAAGAACTCGGGACGGATGCTTTTCTTCAGCAAGTCGAGTACCTGCGTCTTCGTCGCGGCAATTACCTGCGGACGATTGGCTGCCGTCATCCGCTCGAAGTTTTCACGTATCAGCGATGAGCCCATGTTGCTCGTCATGATGATGATCGTGTTCTTGAAGTTCACGGTTCGTCCTTTGTTGTCGGTCAGTCGGCCGTCGTCGAGTACTTGAAGCAACACATTGAATACGTCCGGGTGAGCCTTCTCGATTTCGTCGAACAGCACGACCGAGTACGGTTTGCGCCGGATGGCTTCGGTCAGTTGTCCGCCCTCGTCGTAACCAACGTATCCCGGAGGTGCTCCGACCAGCCGCGTGGCGCTGAACTTCTCCTGATATTCGCTCATGTCGATGCGCGTCATCATGTTCTCGTCGTCGAACAGATACTCGGCCAGCGCTTTGGCCAGCTCGGTCTTTCCGACGCCTGTCGTACCGAGAAAGATAAACGAGCCGATGGGCCGTTTAGGGTCTTGCAGCCCTGCCCGACTGCGACGTACGGCGTCGGCAATGGCACGGATCGCTTCCTCCTGTCCGATGACGCGCCGGTGCAGCTCGTCTTCGAGATGCAGCAGCTTGTCACGCTCGCTCTGCATCATCTTGCTGACGGGGATACCCGTCCACCGCGACACAACGTCGGCGATATCCTCGCCGTCGACTTCCTCCTTAATCATTGCCGCGCTTCCCTGCATCTCGTGGAGCTGCATCTGGATGGCTGCGTTCTCTTCTTCCTTGGCTTTGATCTTACCGTAGCGTATCTCGGCCACCTTACCGTAATCGCCTTCGCGCTCGGCACGGTCGGCCTCATATTTCAGCGACTCGATGTCGATCTTGTTCTGTTGAATCCGGTCGATCAGATTCTTTTCGCTTTGCCAGCGAGCCATTTGTTTTTTCTCGTCCTCCCGCAGGTCGGCGATTTCTTTGCTTAATTGCTCGAGTTTCGCTTTGTCGTCTTCGCGTTTGATGGCTTCGCGTTCAATTTCGAGCTGAGCGATGCGGCGCGATACTTCGTCGAGCGACTCGGGCACCGAATCGACCTGCATCCGCAGACGTGCCGCCGCTTCGTCCATCAGGTCGATCGCCTTGTCCGGCAAGAAACGGTCGGTAATATAACGGCTCGAAAGCTGCACGGCGGCAATGATCGCATCGTCCTTGATACGTATCTTATGATGATTTTCGTATTTCTCCTTCAGACCGCGTAAGATCGAGATCGTATCGGCCTCGTCCGGCTCGTCGACCATCACCGTTTGGAAGCGACGTTCTAACGCTTTGTCTTTTTCAAAATATTTCTGGTACTCGTCAAGCGTCGTCGCGCCGATGGCACGCAGTTCTCCGCGTGCCAACGCCGGTTTGAGGATATTGGCCGCGTCCATCGCGCCTTCGCTTTTTCCCGCGCCGACCAGCGTATGAATCTCGTCGATAAACAGAATAATCTGTCCGTCGGAGCGGCTGACTTCGTTGACTACGGCTTTCAGACGCTCTTCAAATTCTCCCTTGTATTTCGCTCCTGCAATCAGAGCGCCCATGTCGAGCGAAAAGATTTGTTTGCTCTTCAGGTTCTCCGGCACGTCGCCCCGCACAATACGATGGGCCAATCCCTCGGCGATCGCCGTCTTACCGACTCCCGGCTCACCGATCAGGATCGGGTTGTTCTTCGTCCGGCGACTTAAGATCTGCAACACGCGACGAATCTCTTCATCGCGCCCGATCACCGGATCGAGTTTCCCCGACCGTGCCCGTTCGTTGAGGTTGATGGCGTATTTGCTCAGCGAATCGTACGTATCTTCGGCCGATTGACTCGTCACTTTGTTGCCTTTCCTCAATTCTTCGATAGCGGCGCGTAAGTCCTTCTCAGTCATGCCGGCGTCTTTGAGCATCTGCGACGCGTCGCTTTGTTCCGTAAGCAGCGCCAATACGATATGCTCGAGCGAGACATACTGGTCGCCCATTTTCCCGCAGTAATCGATGGCTTTTTGCAACACGGCGTTAGCCTCACGGCTCAGGTAAGGCTCGCCTCCCGCAACCTTCGGATACGACTCGAGTTTTCGATCCAACAGCTGATGTAAGCCCGCTGCATGGATGCCCAACTTCTGAAACAGGAACTGCATCATGCTCTCCCCTGTCAGAATGACAGCTTTCAACAGGTGCGTGGCTTCGATGCTTTGCCGGTTTTGCATCCTGACCAGCTCGACCGCCTTCTGCACCGCTTCTTGCGATTTGATGGTAAAATTGTTTAAATTCATTTCTTTCTCCTCCTTTGTTTTTTGCGATAATTTATTTCATACGAGCTATACGACAAATAAAATGCCACAGAGCGAATCATGACAGAATGGCGCATTTCTTCCAGACATGGACGCGGATGTTCTTTTTAATCGGTTTAGCGTATAATTTTCGATTTTATGATACCTTTGTTGTCCGAAAATCATGATCAAGCAATGAGAATATTACATATCGAGACATCGACTAAAGTTTGCTCCGTCGCTTTATCCGAAGGCGGGAGCGTTGTTTTTGAGAAAGCGTCGTTCGAAGGGCCCTCGCACGCGTCTTTGGCCGGTCTGTTTGTCGAAGAAGCCGTGTCCGTGGCCAAGGGAACACTCGATGCCGTAGCCGTCAGTGCCGGCCCGGGTTCTTACACCGGATTGCGCATTGGGGTTTCGTTGGCCAAAGGCTTATGTATGGGAGCCGGCGTTCCGCTGATTGCCGTACCGACGCTTGAGTTGCTTGCTTCCGAAGCCATCCGGAAGCACGGAGACCCCGAGTGTTTGTATTGTGCCATGATGGATGCCCGACGGATGGAAGTCTATGCAGCGATATACGATGTTCGTTTGCATCCCGTGCGGGAAACAATGGCCGAGATCATTACGCCCGAAAGTTACGATTCGTGGCTGGAAACGCGACGCGTGTGCTTTTTTGGCGACGGAGCCACGAAATGTCAGCCCGTTCTTACATCGGAACACGCTGTTTTTCTTGACGAGGTTTATCCGTTAGCGATTGCGATGGCACCATTGGCCGAAAAGGCTTTCCGCGAGAAAAGATTTGTCGACACGGCGTATTTCGAACCGCTCTATCTGAAAGATTTTATCGCAACAACTCCCAAAAACAAAGTGCTTGGAAAATAAATCGGATGAAACGTTTCTATTCTTTTCTCTTTTTGTTTTACTGCTGTGGAGCACTTTATGCGCAGCAGCCTGCGGGAGGAGAGGGTGCGTTAAGTCGTATCGACAGTTTTCGGACGGTCATCAAGGAGAAGATCGAAGCGACACGAACGAATTATAATGCCGACAGCGTGCGTGCGATTATTGAAAACGGCCCGTATTTCGGAGTGTTTCGGGATAATTATTTTATCGGCGGCATCCCCGTAGGTCAGAAGATTAGAGCGGAAAATTCGAATGTGAAATTTCAACTCAGCGTAATCCAGCGTCTGACAAAAAGTAAATTACCCTTCGACACCTATTTGTTTCTTCAGTTTACGCAAAAGACCGTCTGGAATGTCTTAGAAGAATCTCTGCCGATGCGTGATCTGAATTTTAATCCGGGGATTGGACTCGGTCACCTGATTGTCTATCAGAACCGATATATCGGAAAGGCTTTTTTGATGCTCGAACACGAATCGAACGGAAAAGACGGAGAAGCATCGCGCAGCTGGAACAAAGTGTCGCTTAGCGGAAGTTTAATGGTCAGTCCGCATGTGGAACTACAGCTCAAAGCATGGATACCGATTATCGACGGGGAGAACAACCGGGATATTCTCCGATACAACGGTCTGGGACATTTCGGACTCAGCTATCGTACGAGCAATCGCCGGATTCAGGCCGGAATGCTGGCTACGTGGCGGAACAAATCTTTTAGCTTCAATACGCAATGGGAGCTTAGCTATAAATTGCATAAGAACGAAAACCAATATTTATTCCTCCAGTATTATAACGGCTACGGTGAGAATCTGTTGGATTACGACAAATTCAAAAGCGTGGTTCGTGTCGGCATGGTCATCAAGCCGCGAGACTTTAGCATTTTCTGATACTCTTTCTGCGGATAATCGTTGCTGAAAAAACGGTCTGAATCCGAAAAAAAACGGAGGCCACCCACGCAGCCTCCGTCTTAGTCCGATTTGTTTCCCGATCTTTCTTACATCACTTCCGACGGGATATCGATTTCTTTTATTTCCTCTTTATCGGGAGAGATACCGACAATGCGATCGACTACATAACGCGAGTAGCCGCGCCAGGGAATCGCGCCGAGATACTCGACATAATGAAGCTCTACGGTTTGACCTCCTGCGCTCATCAACTCTTCCGCCACGGCTTTGTCCGAAACGGAAAATACGAACTCGTTCGACTGGATGCCTCCGTCCGCACTGGGGCGAATACCCGACTGGATCAGTCGGCCTTCGTAGGTCTTAAATATAATTCCCTTGTAAACGACGTAATTCAATCGGCCGGTTTTGATACCTTTGGCAAATGGAAAGTAGTAATAAAACGAACCTCCTGCCAGCAAAACCGCTACGATTACCAACAACGCGATATTACGTATCTTGCGCCATTTGCGGCGGCGTTGTTCCACTCTTTCTACTTTATCTACCAACGATTCCATACCTTATGATTTATTTAATGCCCAGCTTTGATTTGATGGCTTTAGGCAATGCATCTTTGTGAAGGACGATGTTCATGGTCTTGTAAGCGACAAACGTTTCCGATGCATACCAAAGTCCTTTGTATTTGCTCTCCGTACCCCACGAGTTTTTTACCATGTAGAACTTCTTGCCCGTCTGGTCTTTCGCGATACCGTAAATCAACATACCGTGATCGTCGGTTGTCTGATAATTGTCGTAAGCCTGCTGGCGAAGCTCCTGCGTCACTTCGATTTCTTTGCAGGGTTTTTCTACCATTTTTCTGATTTCGGCCTCTTTTTCCGTTCTGCTCAGCCCGACCCAGCGTGCCTGATCCGAACCGGACGATTCCAACGCTTCGATATCGGCGGCTACGGCAATCCCGTTGCGGGTAAAGCCTCTTTCGCTCACGTCCGAGCCCCATGCAATCGTGTAGCCGTTGTTGATGGCATGATCGAACACTTCCATCAGCTCATGGATCGGGAGGTTATAGCTCTGTGCCCAGCGCCAGTTGTCTTCGATTTCGAGCGGGAACTGCGAATAGAACGGATGATGCGTATAAGACGTCAGCGAAACGTAATCATCGAAGTTCAGTCCTAACGACTCGCCGAAACTTTTGGGGGTATATTGTTTGCCCTGATACGTAAAGGTCTCGGGGAGTTTGCCCAGATACGTGTCGATGACACCGTCGAAGCCTTTTTTCCATGCCGTCGACAGTTTTTTGTCCGGATTCTTGATGACCGCATTCACATAAGCCGTAGCTATTTCGGACAATTCTCCGTGCACATGAGTGTTTTCGCCATATTCCAACCCCTTGTAAAGGTCGGCCGGTACAGCGCCGTAATGTTTGAACACATAAATCACATCGGCAAACGAACCTCCCTGCGCAAAGTTCAACTTACCGTGCAACCGCACGAACTTATCGGCCTTATCTTTGTACGAATGGTTGGCAATGAACATCTCCGAAAGGTTGTATTCGCCTTTTCCCGTCCGCAACAATTCGGCTTCGATCAATCCCACACCCGAAAACGACCAGCATGTTCCCGTACGATTCTGGTTCTTTACCGGTGTTATCTTCAACTCCTTGACGGTTGTAAATTGATAGCCGTCTTCCTTTTGCACTTGCTGTTCCTCTTGTGCATGCACCGAAGAAAACGATGCAAACAAAAGGACACTCAGTGTCATCCATTTTTTCGTCATGATATGTTTAATTTTGAATAATGCGCAAATATACGTTTTTCGTTTTATACATGCGATTTTTTCGTTACTTTTGTTGAAAAAAATACGCGAATAAAGATTTAAACAAGAAGAGATGAAACTGGAAGGAAGAAGAGAGAGCACGAATGTGGAAGATCGCCGCGGAAAGTCCGGCGGACGTAAGGCTTCGTTAGGAATCGGAGGAATGATTATTGTCGGACTATTGATGTGGATGATGGGCGGCAATCCGCTCGATGTTTTACAGCAAGTCGGTGGGATGGGGCTTTCGGACGGAGCAGAAACGGAGTATGTACCGACCGAAGAGGAGCAGCGATTGTTTACCTTCTCAAAAATTATCTTTGCGAGTACCGAAGATGTCTGGACCGATCTCTTCGCACAACGCGGACTGACGTATAAAAGCCCGCGACTCGTTATTTTTCATTCGAAGACGACATCCGGATGCGGAAATGCGTCGTCGGCAACCGGTCCGTTCTATTGCTCGGCCGATCAGACCGTCTATATCGACTTGTCGTTTTTCAGTCAGATGGAGACTCAACTCAAAGCAGGGGGCGATTTCGCGTATGCTTACGTGATTGCTCACGAAGTAGGGCATCACGTGCAGTATTTGCTCGGAACGCTCGATCAAGTACACCGACAACAAAGCCGGATGAATCAGGTGGAGAGAAATCGACTGAACGTACGACTCGAATTACAGGCTGATTTCTATGCCGGCGTTTGGGCGAATCACGAAAGCAAACGTTTTCAATCCATCGAAGACAAAGATATCGCCGACGGACTCAATGCCGCATCGCAAATCGGCGACGACCGCTTGCAAATGGAAGCGCAGGGATATACGGTACCCGATGCCTTTAATCATGGCACGTCCGCGCAACGCATGGGCTGGTTGAAGAAAGGCATTCAAACAGGCAATCCGGCCGATGGCGATACGTTTTCCCCGAATTACTCGGATCTATAAAGAACTTTTTTCTCAAACAGATACCTGAGATGAAACACGAACTTTGCTGCATCGGCCATATCACCCTCGATAAGGTCGTAACTCCCGGAAACACGGTTTATATGCCCGGAGGGACGTCTTTCTACGTCTCGCACGCGCTTAAACGCTTCGACGACCTCAACTATGCGCTGGTTACTGCTGTCGGGGTATCGGAACGAGGTGTTACGGACGAACTGACGGCGCTGGGTATCCGTACAACCGTTCTGCCGAGCCCGTATTCCGTGTATTTTGAAAATATTTACGGTGACAATCCCGACGATCGCACGCAGCGCGTGCTGGCTAAGGCTGCTCCGTTTACCATAGAGCCGCTGCGTGACGCAGATGCCGAGATTTTTCATCTCGGAGCGTTGCTGGCCGACGATTTTCCGCTCGAGACGCTCCGGTATCTGGCCGGCAAGGGCCTGATTTCGGTCGATTCGCAAGGATACCTGCGTGAAGTACGCGATACGCACGTGCACGCGACCGATTGGACAGACAAACACGAAGCATTCCGATTTATTCACTTCCTCAAAGCCAACGAGCAGGAGATGGAGGTGCTGACGGGCTACAAAGACGCTCCTCGTGCGGCAAAAAAGCTCTACGAATGGGGAATAAAAGAAGTGCTGCTCACATTCGGAAGCATGGGCTCGCTGATTTACGACGGGCGCAAGTTTTATCGCATACCGGCTTATATTCCTCGCAAAGTGGTCGATCCGACCGGTTGCGGCGATACCTATATGGCCGGGTACCTTTATCGCCGCACCAAAGGAGTGACCATCGACGAGGCAGGCAACTTCGCAGCCGCTCTCTCGACCTTAAAAATCGAACGTTCCGGGCCGGTAGACGCAAGCGTGGAAGACGTGAAGCGGGTGATGCGTGAAAATGCGACCTGCATGCCGAATATCGACGGAAGCATTCATCCATGAAACTAAAGCGAACGGGAAAATATCTCGTTTCGCAGTTTTAAAAAGCGGATTAGGAAGACAGATAATCCTGCATGATACCTCTTATGATGTCACAGGTTATTTTGTTTTTTAAGACGACGTATCCTTGTCACTGAGTCCGAATAAAAAACAGCAAATGTCTCATCGGGGCTGCCGTTATAGTTTGCCGACATTTGCTTTGTCCTCCTCTATGTCTTCTTGCGAATGCCCGTAAACACTTTAATAGCCTAACATGGCTTCAGGAGAGATGCCTAATACTTTACATAGTAATCTTGCTATCTTCAGGGAGGGCTCTGAACGTCCGGAGATGTAATCATTCACTCTTGATGGACTAACTCCAATTTCTCCGGCTAGTTGCTTTTGCGTCATACCTTTTTCTTGAAGCCCAAACTCAATCAAGTCCGAAACCGTTGGTTTGTCGATAGGATAATGTTCTTCCTCGTAAGAGATAATTATATCAGAAAAAATAGTTAGTAAGACGGCATTGCTGTCAGTTGCAGGTACACTGTCATCTACGAGAGGTAAAAGTTCCTCAACTTTCGCTAATGCGACCTCGTACTGCTGTTTTGTTATTTTGCTCATGTCCTTTTTCTTCATTATATAGTTGAACAATCAATCTTTTCATATTCTTTATGAGTTCCAACCCAGCGTATATAAACATATCCTATGGTAAACTTAATAACTACGACCAATCGATAACTGTTTCCTCTTATATTGAATACATAGTGTTGGTTACCCACATAGTCGATAGCAGGAAAATCAACTTTTATATCCGATAGGCTTCTCCAATTAGCCTTTTCGGTTATATCGTACCAGCGCTCCAGAGCTAAACGTGTATCTTCACGTCCTTTCGTTTCATAAAATTCTTTTATTTTTTTATGTGATACGATTCTCATTCTTTTCTTCTTTTACGATACAAAGATAGTGTGAAAATTTTGCACAACAAGATTTTTACACTATAAAAGTTTTAGAAAATAGAATTTCGATCTTTTCTGTTTGTCTCTTCTTTCTTCCGGTGGGAAAGTCATATTAGACAAGAAAAAAGTGATTGGACAATCTTATATGATGCTGTGCAAAGTGGGATTTTGTGGTTATTTTGAGCGTGATTTTAAAAAAAAGACACCGATCTTTCCATAAAAGGAACCGGTGTCTTTAAATCGTTTGGTCGGGGTGACTGGATTCGAACCAGCGACCACGCGCCCCCCAGACGCGTACTCTAACCGGGCTGAGCTACACCCCGCAATCGCATTTTGCGGCGCAAAGGTATAAAATTAATTGAGAACGGACAATGCTCGACCGATATTTTTCTCGTCAAGTTAAAAATATACCGTACTTTTGCAGGCATAAAACAGAAGAAAAGACAAAAGAGATGGAACGAATCTTAGTGACCGGGGGGGCCGGGTTTATCGGTTCGCATTTGTGCGAGCGACTGGTAAGAGAAGGTAACGATGTGATTTGCCTCGACAATTATTTTACTGGAAACAAGAACAATATCCGTCATCTGCTGGGCAACGACCGTTTCGAGGCCGTGCGGCACGATGTGACTACGCCCTATTACGCCGAGGTAGACAAAGTCTATAACCTCGCCTGTCCCGCATCGCCCGTTTATTACCAGTATAACCCGATCAAAACGCTGAAAACGTCGATTTACGGCGCGCTGAACATGCTCGGACTGGCCAAACGCGTGGGTGCGAAGATTCTTCATGCCTCGACGAGCGAAGTATATGGCGACCCGACGGTGCATCCTCAGGTCGAATCGTACTGGGGCAACGTGAATCCGATCGGTATCCGCTCGTGCTACGACGAAGGGAAGCGCGCGGCCGAAACGCTTTGCATGGATTATCACCGGCAGCACGGGATACGTGTCAAAATCATCCGTATCTTCAATACGTACGGCCCGCGCATGGATAAAAACGACGGTCGAGTGGTGTCGAACTTCATTGTGCAGGCTTTGACGGGGAAAGACATCACGATTTACGGAAGCGGAACGCAAACACGGAGCTTTCAATATATCGACGATTTGGTAGAAGGGATGTTGCGCATGATGAATACGGGCGACGACTTCAACGGACCGGTCAATCTGGGCAATCCGGGCGAGTTTTCGATGCTCGAACTGGCGCATGAGGTGATTCGTCTGACCGGATCGAAGTCGAAAATCGTCTTTGAGCCCTTGCCGCAGGACGATCCGAAGCAGCGAAAGCCCGATATTTCGCTCGCGTTCGAAAAATTAGACGGTTGGCAGCCCACCGTCAAGCTCGAAGAGGGATTGAAGAAGACGATTGCTTACTTCGACGAGTTGTTGCGGAGCGAAAAACAGACGCGTCCCTGATTTTTTCATTCTTTGCGGTATCGGAACGACGATCTCGCGAATAAAAACGGCCGCGCGTGCCGTTAAAAGAACACCGTGGGGGACTGTTTCGACACGAAATGTGTCGAAACGGTCTTCCACGGCTTCGTAAACCGTGTTAATGGGGCGGTCGTCCGTGTCCTTGTCCGAAAATACCGGGCATGCGCATGTCCGAAGCCTTCCCGCCGCCTTTGAAAATGCTGAAGCGGTAGATGAAATAGAGCATGGCGTAGCTGTTCAGGGTGTTGTATTCCGTATAACGGATGGCGCTGGCCGTGGCACTGTAAGAGATGTTGCTGCGTTGTCGGAGGATGTCGTAGACTTTGAATCGAAGTATTCCGGCATTGTTCTTGAGGAACGTTTTGGAGACGGAAGCGTTCCAAAGCCATTCTTTCTGTTCGTATCCGGCGGAATAGCCGGCGTTGGCCGAGTAATCGATGTCGCTTTCGATCTGGAAGTTGTACGGAAGGTAGAGCGTTGTGGAAGCTCCGCCTCCGTAGTTGAAGGTATGCAGATCGTTTTGCCCTTGAAGCGTGTTGTGCGTCCGATTATAGCGGATGTTTCCGTTGAGACTGAAATCGAAAAGGTCGGAACGGTAGTTGATGGCCGCGCGTTGAGAGAGGGTCATCGCTTTGCTGGTATTCTTTTCACCGTCGATGTATCCGCCGGCGTTGGAATAGCGCGCGAAGGTCATGGAAAAGACGGAGAACTTGTTGTTTTTGAGGGGCACGTTGAAGATGGCGCGCACGTCGGCATTGAAATTTCCGTCGACGTTCTCGTAAGTCGTGGTGCGTTTGCCGGTACGTCGTTCGGTTGTCGTTTTATTGACAATGTCGTTGAGGATATAGTTTCCGTTGGCCATCAGCATGTAAGCCGTCTGCGTTTCGGGGATGAATTTGCCGAAGCGAACGCGAAGGTTGTTCGTGTAAGTCGGACTCAAGTTCGGATTACCGATGATGGTGTTGAGCGGATCGGAAACGTCGGGCACGGGTTGCAGTTGCGTCATGTCGGGTTGTCCGGTGCGTCCGTCGTAATCGACGCGCAGGTCGGTTCGTTTATCGAACCGGTAGCGTAATTGCGCGGTGGGAGAATAATTCATGACATTGCGCGACATGGAATAGAGCGTGCGGTCGCCGACGAAGGTTTCGGTTCGGGTGTAAGAGGGGTCGACGTTGAATCCGACGGTGAGGGTGTATTTTTCTCTTACGGCTTTGAAGGCAAGACTGACGCGCTGTTCGACGGCATGGTTGCGGGTGCTTTTGCTGTAGGCCGTGTCGAGTCGGGTATAGTTTCCGCTGCCGTCGTCGACGTAGGCGTCTTTGAGCAATTCGCGTCTGTTTTCTCCGATTCGGTACGTGGCCTGTATGAAATTGTTGTGTCCGACGGGTTCGACCCACGAGACGAAGGCGCGATAGTTATATCCGCTGTTGTCGTAGCGTACGCGCTGGTCGATAAGGCCGACGGAGTCGGCGAAAAGGAGGTATCGGGTGGCGGAATGGTTCTGTTCGTTGCCGTATGAGCTGTTGAGTCCGCCGGAAAGCGATCCGCTGAGGGTGCGTCCCTTGCTGTTGAGTTTGCGACTGAAATCGAGGCGTGCCGAAGCGTTGTAGCCTTCGCCGTCGGAAAGGGAGTAGGAGCGCGAAGTGTTGACCGAGTCGCGCCGACCGCTTAGCGTGTAGGCATCTTCGTGTTCTTCGTTACGCGTTTTATGATAGGAGAACTCGGGTTGGAAGATGAAATGGGTTAATGTGTCCGGCTTCCATTCCATACGGAGGTTGACGCCCACGTTATCAGTGCGTGTGCGGGCGGAAGTTTTATTGTAGTCGTACGAAGAGCTGTCGGCGGGCAAGATATTTTGCCGATTGCTTTGCGAAAGGGCGTCGTTGTCGGAATGAGCGTATTGTACGTTGCCGCCGACGGTGAAGCGCGGGTTGAATTCTTTGCTGAAGTTCGTCCCGATGTTGCCCGATGAGGTGATTCCGTTGCCCGCTCCGAAGCCTCGGAAGCGTCGGCGTCCGCCTCCCATGCCGCTGAACATGGCGGCGGCAAAATCGGTAAATCCCATATTGTTCGTGTTGTTGAGACCGCCGATGAGGGAGAACTGATCGTTTTCGACAAAGCGATTAATCATCATGTTACCGTCGTAACGCCTTCGGGTGCCGTATCCGCCGATGAGGTTTCCGAACCATCCCTGTTTCATGCCGGGTTTAATGGTGAGGTTGATGACGGCTTCCTCGTCGCCGTCGTCGAAACCGGTCATCTGCGCCATGTTGCTGCGTCGTTCGTAGGTTTGTACTTTATCGACCATCTTGGCGGGGAGGTTTTTGGAGGCTACTTTCGGGTCGTCCGAAAAGAATTCTTTTCCGTCGACAAGTATTTTCTTGATTTCTTTCCCGTTGATCGTCACCTTGCCTTCGGAATTGACTTCGACGCCGGGCATTTTTTTGAGCAGGTCTTCCAGCATCGATCCTTCGGCCACTTTATACGAGTCGGCGTTGTATTCGATCGTGTCGTTTTTGACTTGAACTTCAACGGCCTTGGCCGTGACGACGGCCTCGCCGAGCATGACGCTTTCGTCGCGCATGGTAATCGTACCGACGTCGACCGGATTCGTTCGATTCGTGATTTCGAGCAGTTGGTAGACGGGTTCATAGCCTACGAAAGTGACATGCAGCAGATAGTCGCCCGCTTTAACGCTCCGGAGGATGAAGGATCCGTTACGGCCGCTCACCGTACCGTTCACCATCGAGCTGTCTTTCATGTTGAGCAGTCGTACAGTGGCCTGTTCGACGGCTTCTTTGCTCTGTTCTTCAATAATTGTGCCTTTCACGTCCACCTGAGCGACGGCGCAGATGGTAAAAAGAAGAAAGGCGAGCATAAAAAATGATTTACCTCGTCGTGTCATAAATTTCTTTTTTTAGTTTGTCGTTTTATTATAAGCAATAGACGAACCCTTATCGGAAAAGTTTAAATAAAATCTTCTTTTTTTTTATTTTTATGGAGAGAATAAGGACTGAAAGCGAGAAGTTGTAAGACCTCAACTGTTATTTTCGCCATAAACCGGATACGAATTCGCCCGAACCGGATCGATTTTGATTGCAGAGGTGTATTTATTGCAACAGTAAGGATTATTTTCGACAATAAACGTAAAATAATCGCGTTTCAATAAAAAAATAAATATAGGTGGATTTGAAAGGCCTGATCTTTATTTTCATGATACGGATGAAAAAGTGTACGTTGAGGGGCTGGGGGAGGTCTCGGCCGATAGCGATCCGATCGTTGTCATGATGAAACTCAAAGAAAACTTGTAGAAGATGCCTTTTTCGATGATGAAGAGGTCGTTTTTCATTGTGAACTGACAATATTTCATGCGAGAGACGCCATATTCGACTGTGAAGACATCATATTTGAGTGGGAAGGTCTCATATTCGAGTGTGAACTGACAATATTTATATCGTAACTGACAATATTTCATAGTTCATGCTCCATATTCGAGTGGGAAGGTTTCATATTCGAGTGTGAACTGATCATATTTTATTTTTCATGCGTTATATAGAGAAGTGAAGACCTCTTATTTCATGATCAAGATAATTAAAACCATTATGATAACATCGCAAAGAACCGGATCGATCGAATAATTGGAAAAGAGAACGTTAAAATGAATGATGCAATAAGCAAATTGTTTATTGCGTAATGAGGAAATCGTTGTAGAGTAGCTGTTTATCTTAGTTTGAACTCTGTTTAAGTATTGCGAAAAGAAATAACCCAAATTTGTTATGTTTATTTAACTATTTTGTGCTTGTTTTCTGATTTTGATTTGTTATTTTTGGCAAAAAATATTATTCACGAATCAAAAGAAAATATTATGAAACGGAATCATGAAAATTATTTGACCATGGCAAATACGACTATGGAAGTGATGAGCAGACGTAATGGGGAATGGAGCCATATTCCGCGTATCGTTCATGTAGTATCGGACATCAAAGTAACAATGGACAAAACCAATGAGGCGCACCGAGGCACATTGATCGTCACGACGGGAGCGACACAGAACAAAGCGGAGTTGATTCAGGATGCTGTGGCTTCGGTGGTTAAACTTTGCAAGCCTGTGGCAGTGTATGCGGTCGATAAAAATGACATGAAACTGCACGACGAACTGAGCGTAAGCAAAGCCTCACTGCTTCAGCTGCGTGACTTGTTATTGGTTCAACGTTTGACGCATCTGGTTCAATTAGTGGAGTCATGTCTGCACCATTTGAACGATTATGGCGTAAAGGAAGAAGATGTAAAAGCTGCCAAGCTATTGATTGAACAATTATCGACTATCGTTACGCAGCCTCGCGAGCTGACGGCGGAACGGAAATCGAAAAATGAACTGTTTGCCGAATTGATCGGAGAACTGCGTAAGCAATTTTATCTGCTGGACAGTCTGATGAAACTGTTCGACCCGTCGGAACTCTATACGGAGTATCGGAATGCGCGCATCATCGTAAATCTGGGACGACGCAAACAGAAAGAAGAAGAACCG
>NZ_JAUMYS010000068.1 GCF_030528505.1 Tannerella sp. | reverse complement strand
TTGGTTGTGCCGAGAAGTCTTTGAGCAGTGCTTTGGAATCTTTGATTGTGCGGGGAAGTCTTCGAGCAATGTTCGGGAATCTCCCGTTATGCGGGGAGCTTTTCAAACAAAACGGCACCGGGAGCGTACCCCCGGCGCCGTGTTATGATTGGGCTCCAACTTATTTCAGTTGCGCCAGCGCTTCGGTGATGCGACGCATCGCTTCGGTCAGGTTCTCGTCCGAGGTGGCGTATGAGAGACGGATGCATTCGGGAGCACCGAACGAGTCGCCGTCTACCGTAGCCACATGGGCTACTTCGAGGAGGTACATCGCCAGATCGGCCGCATTCTTTACCGTTCGTTCGCCGGTGCTTTTGCCGAAGTAGCTGCTCACATCCGGGAAGATATAAAAAGCTCCTTCGGGCACGGAGAGCTGAACGCCCGGAATCTCACGGCAGAGGCGGCAGATCAGATCGCGTCGGCGCATAAAGGCTTGTCGCATTTCCTCCACACAACGCTGATCGCCGGCAAAAGCTTCTTTGGCGGCTTTCTGTGCGATGGAGCTGGCGCCCGACGTGTATTGTCCCTGCAATTTGTTCGTTGCCTTGGCAATCCACAGCGGCGCGGCGATGAATCCGATGCGCCAGCCGGTCATGGCGTACGCTTTCGATACGCCGTTGATGATTACGACCCGCTCTTTCAGTTCGGGGAACTGCGCGATGCTTACATGTTTCCCTACATAATTAATATGTTCGTAGATTTCGTCAGACAATACGATGATGTTCGGATGTTTGACCAACACCTCCACCAGCGCCTCAAACTCTTCGCGGCTGTACACGCTGCCGGTCGGGTTCGACGGCGAGCAGAGCATCAATGCCCGTGTGCGGGGCGTGATCGCGGCTTCGAGCTGTGCCGGCGTGATTTTAAAATCCTGATCGATGCCGGCCGGGATGATCACGTTCGTGCCTTCGGCCAGTTTCACCATTTCCACGTAGCTTACCCAGTAAGGGGCGGGTACAATCACCTCATCGCCCGGATTGATGATACTCAGTAGCGTATTGCAGACCGACTGTTTGGCTCCGTTCGATACGATGATCTGATCGACCGTGTAATCGAGACCGTTCTCGTTTTTCAGTTTGTCGACAATCGCTTTCCGTAAATCCATGTAACCCGGCACCGGCGAATAGAACGAAAAGTTCTCGTCGATGGCTTTCTTGGCCGCCGCCTTGATGTGATCGGGCGTAAAGAAGTCCGGTTCGCCCACGCTCAGGTTAATGATGTCTACACCCTGCGCTTTGAGTTCGCCACTTTTTTGTGACATGGCCAGCGTCGCCGATGTGGAAAGGCTGGCCAAACGTGCTGATACTTGTTCCATAATCTGTATGTTTTTCAATAGAATGATTCTGTTATCGGATATTCTTCAACTGATGTCCCATGCGTTCCTTCTTGGTGCGCATGTAAAACTCGTTATGCTCGTTGGGCGGCACTTCGATCGGGATGTTCTCGACCACTTCCAATCCGTATGCTTCCAGCCCGACGCGTTTGACGGGGTTGTTCGTCATCAGTCGCATCTTCGTCACACCGATCTGACGCAGTATCTGCGCTCCCACGCCATAGTCGCGTTCGTCGGCCTGATGACAGAGCTTCAAGTTGGCCTCGACCGTGTCCAGACCTTCTTCCTGCAACTTATATGCGTGAATCTTGTCCATCAGCCCGATGCCGCGCCCTTCCTGATTCAGGTAGAGCACCACGCCTTTGCCTTCCTGCTCGATGAGTTGCATGGCCTTGTGGAGCTGCTCGCCGCAATCGCATCGCATCGAGCTGAAGATATCGCCCGTCATACACGACGAGTGTACGCGAACGAGTACCGGTTCGTCCGGAGTCAGTTCGCCCTTGATCAGCACCACATGCTCCGCGCCGTTGCTTTTCTGGCGGAAAGGAATGATGCGGAAACGTCCGTGCTCGGTCGGCAGGTCGGCCTCGACCCCCTTCTCTACGAGCGACTCCGTTTTGAGGCGGTAGGCAATCAGGTCGCGTATGGTGATGATTTTGATGCCGAATTTTTTCGAGACTTCGATCAGTTCCGGCATACGCGCCATCGTCCCGTCTTCGTTCAGGATTTCGATCAGCGCCCCCGCCGGATAGAGCCCGGCCAGCCGTGCCATATCGACTGTGGCCTCGGTGTGTCCCGCGCGACGCAAGACTCCTCTTGAGCGTGCGCGTAACGGATTGATATGCCCCGGTCTTCCCAAGTCGGACGGTTTCGTGGCCGGGTCGGCAAGCGCCAGAATCGTTTGCGCCCGATCATGGATCGAGACGCCCGTCGTGCATCCCCCTCCCAGCTTGTCTACGGTCACGGTAAACGGCGTTTCGAGCATCGATGTGTTATGAATCACTTGCATGTTCAGCTCCAATTCTTCGCACCGTTCTTCCGTAATCGGTGCGCAAAGTACGCCCCGGCCGTTAGCCAGCATAAAATTGACCTTCTCCGGAGTGATCTTCTCTGCGGCGATAATGAAATCCCCTTCGTTCTCACGATCTTCGTCATCGACGACGATCAGGAACTTCCCTTCGCGGAAATCTTCAATAGCTTCTTCAATCGTGTTCAATCGGTTCATATAGTTTATTTTTTTAGAATATTCAAAAGTTCATTGCTTACGTGGGCAATCGTTCGTATGTCGTGCAACAGCAGTTTACGACGATAGGTGGCCAGCAGATAGATCGGTAGACCGATGGGAAAGAGCCAGCCCAATATCTTCCCAGCCGTCGGGCTTATCCGGAAGTTAATCAGATGGTATCCGTTCAGGATCGGGTAATCCATCAGTTTGTTCAGCACCAGATGGCGATCGGAGTTATTTCCTTCGGCAACCAGTTCTTCCAACTGCACGGATATCCGTTTGGCTTCCGGATCTTTACCCCCCTGCTCCCAGAAACGAAAATACGGCATCCATCGTTTCGATCGTTTCAGGTATGTTTCGCATTGCGCTTTCAGGCACTCGATTTGCGCTTCCCATGCCGTATAGTCGACATGGAACATGATGACTTCTTTCTTTTCGATCTTGCGTGTCGCGCGTTTGCCGATCAGTTTCTTCAGTCCTTCGATATATGTATCGGCATTGAGGATAACCGAATCGTTCGAGGCTTTGTAAGTCAGGAAAACGCCGAGCGGAAGCAATACGGCCGAGCTTAACCACATGCCTTGCCATGGTTGCCACATGCCGTTGCTCGCCATCTTCAGGCCGATGTTGTTGATGACATAGTAAAAAATAAACAGAAAGATGGAAATCACGACCGGCATGCCCAGCCCGCCCTTGCGGATGATGGCGCCCAACGGTGCACCGATAAAGAAGAAGATCAGGCAGGCAAACGAAAGCGTGAACTTCTGGTGCATCTCCGTATGATGGCGACGCATCTCTTTCTCATCGCTCGATAATACCGCGGCCTTGAAATCGTAGTCGGCTTTCGTTGTTTCCAACGCATTTCTGGCCTGTCGAAGGATGGTGGCCTGTCTGCCTGGCGGTAATTCCCGGCACAGACGGTCAAAGTCCGGAATTTCTGCATCAGACACAACACCTTGTTCTGTCGTCGCATCTCCTTCCGGTCTTGCGCTTTCCAGCTCTCTTCGGTATGACTGCCGGTAGATAGCAGCCGCATTCAATTGCTTGATACTGTCTAAATGTGCCGTCATCGAATCGATCGATGATTGTAAATCGGCCAGGTTTTTACCGATGTACCGGTCTTGCAGGATCGACTCGTCGGCACGGTGAAAATCCGAGTCGAATCGGATCAACATCTCCCGGGTCTTGAACGATTCCTTCATATACGGAACCGCCTCGTTGCTTCCTATACCGTCTCTGTTGAAGTTCTTGAACATCTTGCCCTCGAACAGCAGAAGTACCAGAAACTGCTTGTCGGCCGAAATCTTCATCCGTCCCGAATCGGCCACAATCACCTGAGCATTGTTAAAACCTTCGGAGTAATCATAGATCATCAGATGGTTGAGTCGTCCGTCTTTGTCTTTTTTCTTGACGTAGAGATTATACCCTTCGATCTGATTCGAGAATGTACTTTCCGGGATTTGCAGTTCGGGCGATTTGGCCCTGATGGAACCCAGGAGCGTCCACATTTTTACCTGCGAAAGGGGGATGATGTTATTCTGGAAAAAGAAAGCACCCACGGCAACGAACGATAAGAGAATGATAAACGGGCGCATGATGCGAGGCAAAGAAATTCCGGCCGACTTCATGGCCAGCAGTTCGAGCTGTTCTCCCAAGTTGCCGAATGTCATCAGCGAAGCCAGCAAAATAGCCAAGGGTAAAGCCAAGGGTACGAGGGAAAGGGCGGCGTAGAAAAACATTTCGGCGAGAAGGTTGATCTCAAGTCCTTTACCCACCATGTCATCTACGTATTTCCAGAGAAACTGCATCAGGACAATAAACATGCAAATGCCGAAAGTCATCAAGAATATCGGCATGAATGTTTTCAATAAAAAGAGATACAGTCGTTTAATCCCCATGATGTCCTTTTTAAATCAACCACAAAAGTAGTGTAAAAAGAGACAATACATCACATTAAGATGTGAAACAACATTAAATCCCCAAGGTTCGTTTAAGCACTTCCACCTGCGAATCCCACAGATCAATGGCGTCCATCTTCTCGTCGGGTTCCGCAAAATCCGTAATCTCAAGTGCGGTAGAGCCGGTAAGCTCGATGGTGTGGATGATGAATTCGAAGTATGCGTTTTCATCTTCTTCTTCCACCCAGCGATAACGAACGCTGACTTCGGGTTTGATATCGATGATCTCGGCTTGTTCCTGCATCTTTTTCCATGTGAATGTGCAGATATTTCCCCTGATATCTACGGTGTCGGCAAACCAGGAGGACAATCCGAGGGCTGTTGTTACATGGTTCCACAGGCTGCGATTCGAAACTTTGTCGAAAATATACTCGATATGAAATTTTTCCTTCTTCATCCTGTTTTTCTGTTTTGTGATGATGTGGCGCGCAAGATACAAAAAAGGATGAGACTTTACAAGAAAGATGGTATAAAAAAAACGTATGATCTGTTTATTTTATTGATTAAAAAACGTTTGATCGCTTTTTGAAAAAGTAAAAGAATAAATTGTCGTTTTTTTTCTTGGTGAAAAGGCTGATTTATTGTATATTTGCGGCCGATTAAGACGAAGAGGAGGCGGGGACGAGTAGTCCCCTTCTTTCTATTATAGAGATGATTGAAACGAAAATAGTGGCCGGTTTGGCCGAGGCTTATTTGGCGGATTCGGAGTGTTATCTGGTCGATGTAACCGTTGCTCCGGATAATTTGATTGTGGTGGAAATAGATCACGATCAGGCTGTCGGTATTGACGATTGTGTGGCGTTAAGTCGCTATATCGAAGCGCGTCTGGACCGGGATGCTGAAGATTATGAGTTGGAAGTGACTTCGGCCGGCCTGACGTCGCCTTTTAAAGTGCTTCGTCAGTATCTGAAAAATATAGGGAATGAAGTTGAAGTGCTGTTGAAGAGTGGCGAGAAGCTTTCCGGGCAGTTGAAGGCGGCCGATGATACCGGGCTTGTTGTTACGGTCGGTCGGCAGGTGAAACCGGAGGGCGCCAAACGTAAAGTAACGGTTTGGGCAGATGAGCGTTATCCCTATGACGAGATAAAGTATACGAAAAATATAATCAGATTCAAATAGGAAATTTTATGGCGAGAAGACAAGAAACAGTCAGTATGATTGATACATTGCAGGAATTCAAGGAATTAAAAAGTATAGACAAAGACACGATGATCAACGTGCTGGAAGAATCATTCCGCAATGTGATCGCCAAGATGTTCGGGACGGATGAGAACTACGACGTCATCATCAATCCGGAAAAAGGTGATTTTGAAATCTGGCGTAACCGTATGGTCGTGGAAGACGGCCATGTGGAAGATCCGAATTTGGAAGTGGTATTAAGCGAAGCGCAAAAGATTGATGCCGACTGTGAAGTGGGTGAAGAAGTGACGGACGAAGTACATTTTGCGGACTTCGGGCGTCGTGCCATTCTGAATTTACGCCAGACGCTTGCTTCGAAAATTCTGGAACTGCAGAAAGATAATTTATACGCCAAATACAGAGACTTGATCGGCTCGATCGTAACGGCCGACGTTTATCAGGTCTGGAAAAAAGAAGTTCTGCTGTTGGATGATGAAGGAAATGAATTGCTGTTGCCTAAAGCCGAGCAGATTCCGAGCGATTTTTATCGCAAGGGAGAATCGGTGCGTGCCATTGTGCAGCGGGTAGATAATGATAATAACAATGCGAAGATTTATCTCTCGCGGACAGATAAGGTTTTCTTGCAACGTCTGTTTGAACTTGAAGTGCCTGAAATCAACGATGGTCTGATCACCATCAAAGCCATTGCGCGTATTCCGGGCGAGCGGGCGAAAATCGCCGTTGAATCGTATGACGACCGGATAGACCCTGTCGGGGCATGCGTCGGAATGAAAGGATCACGTATCCGCGGAATCGTGCGGGAACTTCGAAACGAGAATATCGATGTGATCAACTATACGAGCAATACGTCGTTGTTTATCCAGCGCGCCTTGAGCCCGGCCAAGATCTCGTCGATCCGGGTGGATGAGGAAGAGCATAAAGCGGAAGTCTTTTTGCGCCCCGAAGAAGTATCTTTGGCTATCGGTAAGAACGGGTTGAATATCAAGCTAGCCAGTATGCTGACGGACTATACGATCGACGTGTTCCGTGATATCGATGCCGCCGACGAAGAAGATATCTATTTGGACGAGTTTGCTGACGAGATTGATATGTGGGTGATCGATGCGTTGAAGAATATCGGTTGCAACACGGCTAAGGCCGTACTGGCTCTCTCACGCGAAGAGATTATGGAACGTGCCGATTTGGAAGAGCAGACGGTCGATGATGTATTGAGCATCCTGTCAGCCGAATTTGAAGACGAAGAAGAGGAACTGTCCGAAGAGGAATTTGAACCTGCCGAAGACGAGGAATCGATAGATTCGGAAGCTGACGAATCGGAACCTGTGTCGACCGAGCAGGATACGGAGCGTGAAGAAGAACAAGAAGAAGAGAAGGAATAACATACGAGACCTATACAAGAAGAAAGATATATGCCTGTTAAATTAAACAAAGTACTCAAAGACTTAAATGTCGGTCTTCAGACAGTTGTCGATTTCCTGCACGCAAAAGGGCATGAAATCGATAGCAATCCCAATGTTCGGATTCAGGATGATCAGTATGCGTTGCTGGTCAAAGAATTCGGAAAGAATCTGTCGGAGGCCGAACGTCGCCGTCTGCTTGAGAAAGCCGCTCCGAAAGCACCGGTTGTGAAGGATTCTCCCGAAAAAGGTAAAGAAAAAGAAGAAGAAAAGCCGAAGAAAGAACCGGAGGTGATGAAAACGGAAATTCCTGATGAGATTAAGCCCAAGTTCGTTACGAAGGGTAAGATTGATCTTGCGGGTGTCGGTGAGTCGAAGAAAGAGGGTCCGAAGCGAACGAAGAAAGTGGAAAAAGAGGAGAAAGACGGGATCGTGCCTACTGTTGCTTCTGTAGAAGAAGCGAAGAAGGTCGAAGATGTACAACAACCCGAACCGGTACAAGCTCCGGAGCCAAAAGTTATACTGCCCGCTACACCGTCTGTCGAAGTGAAAGAGATGCAGACGCCGGAGCCTCATTCTGCGGAAGAGTCTACGGAGAGCAAAAAGGAAGATCCGGCCGTAACGACTGAAGCCGAAGAGGAAAAGGCCGAAGCGTCACCGAAGCAACCGGAGAGCGAGTCGGTTCCGAAGCAGGAAGAGGAGATCTTCCGTTTGGGACAGCCGAAATTGGAGTCGGGTATTAAAGTAACAGGCAAAATAGATTTAGCGTCGCTCAACCAGTCGATGCGTCCCAAAAAGAAGAGCAAGGAAGAGCGCAGAAAAGAACGCGAAGAGAAACGCAAACAGCAGACGCCGGCAGATCATAAGCAGAAGCCTGCAACCGGCGCTGTAGGGGCGGCCAATACAGCATCGACGACAGGCGAGAGCGGAAAGAAGAAGCGTAAACGGATCAAGAAAGATAAGATCGATATCAACGCGACGGTGGGGACCAATACCCGCCGCGATGATCACGGTCGCGGTCATGATCACGGAGGAAAACGTCTGAAAAAGCCGGTTCGTGCCGAGATCAGTGAGGAAGATGTACAGAAGCAGGTGAAGGAAACGCTGGCTCGCCTTACAAGCAAAGGCGGGAAGAGCAAAGGGGCCAAATATCGTCGTGAGAAGCGCGATGCCGTAGCACACCGTGAGCAGGAATTGCAGCTTGAGGAAGCAAAAGAAAGCAAGGTTCTGAAGCTGACTGAGTTCGTGACGGCAAACGATTTGGCAAACATGATGGATATCTCTGTCTCGGAAGTCATCTCCACTTGTATGAGCATCGGCATGATGGTGTCGATCAATCAGCGCCTCGATGCCGAGACGATTAATATCGTCGCGGAGGAATTCGGGTTCAAAACGGAATATGTAAGTGCCGAAGTATCCGAAGCGATTAAAGAAGAGGAAGACAATCCGGAAGATTGGGAACCGCGTCCGCCGATTGTGACGGTGATGGGACACGTCGATCACGGAAAAACCTCCTTACTCGATAATATCCGGAATGCCAATGTGATCGCCGGTGAAGCGGGCGGAATTACACAGCATATCGGTGCGTACAATGTGAAATTGTCCGATGGACGCCATATTACATTTTTAGATACTCCCGGTCACGAGGCCTTTACGGCCATGCGTGCTCGCGGTGCCAAGGTGACGGATATTGCGATCATCATTGTGGCGGCCGACGACAGCGTCATGCCTCAAACGGTCGAGGCGATCAACCATGCATCGGCTGCGGGAGTGCCGATCGTTTTCGCCATTAACAAGATCGATAAACCCGGAGCGAATCCGGACAAAATCAAGGAAGAACTTTCGCAGATGAATTATCTGGTGGAAGACTGGGGTGGAAAGTATCAAAGTCAAGAAATCTCCGCCAAAAAAGGAATCGGCGTGCAAGAGTTGCTGGAAAAAGTATTGCTCGAGGCAGACTTGCTCGAACTGAAAGCTAACCCCAAGAAGCGTGCAACGGCTTCCGTCATCGAGTCGTCCCTCGATAAGGGACGAGGCTATGTCGCTACGGTGTTAGTGAGCAACGGTACGTTGCGACAGGGCGATATCGTTTTGGCCGGTACGCACTACGGGCGTCTCAAGGCGATGTTTAACGAGCGAAACCAGCGTGTCGAAAGCGCAGGGCCGTCGGAGCCGGTACTGATTCTCGGACTGGATGGGGCACCACAGGCCGGCGATACCTTGAATGTTCTTGAAACGGAGCAGGAGGCACGTGAGATTGCCAGTCGTCGCGAACAATTGCAGCGCGAATTGGGATTGCGTACGCAGAAACGTTTTGGACTCGAAGAGCTGGGACGGCGTCGTGCGCTCGGAGACTTCCACGAGCTCAACCTCATTGTCAAGGGCGATGTGGACGGTTCGGTCGAAGCGTTGTCCGATTCTTTGATTAATCTCTCCACGGAAGAAATTCAGGTGAATGTGATTCATAAAGCCGTCGGTCAGATTTCGGAATCCGACGTTGAACTGTCGGTATCGTCAGATGCCATCATCATCGGCTTCCAGGTTCGTCCGGCAGCGTCGGCACGCAAGCTGGCCGACAAAGAAGGTGTGGAGATCCGCCTGTACTCGATTATTTACGATGCGATCGAAGAAGTGAAGTCGGCCATGGAAGGCATGCTTTCGCCGGAGATTAAGGAAGAATTTTGTGGAAATGTCGAAGTACAGCAGGTGTTCAAGATCTCGAAAGTGGGTACGGTGGCCGGCTGTATCGTGAAAGAAGGTAAAATCAAACGCACGAACAAAGTACGTGTCATTCGTGACGGTATTGTGATTCATACCGGCGAGCTTAGTTCGCTGAAACGTTTCAAAGACGAGGTGAAGGAAGTGGTGACCGGACAAGAATGCGGTATCTTTGTCAATAATTACAATGATGTACAGGTGGGCGATTTGATTGAGTCGTTCGATGAGATTGAGATAAAGAAAACATTATAACGCTTTGAGCGGATGAACTGGTTGGATATTGTCATTATCTGCCTTGTCGGAGCCGGTTTTCTGAAAGGATGGGCAGACGGATTTATCCGTCAGATCGTGGCTTTGCTGGCCTTGCTGGCAGCCATCTATCTCTGTTCGAAGGTGGCCGTATTCATCCGCGAATATATTTTGCAGACGGGCTGGTTCCCGGAAAATAGTGTGACAATCATCAGCTATGTGGTTGCATTCGTGTGCATTCTTATGATTGTGACGCTGGTCGGAGGATGGATACATAAGGTGATGGAGGCGACGCCTCTGAGCCTTGCCAACCATCTGGCAGGGGCTGTCTTTGGAACTGTGATCGCCTTGTTTCTGGTCAGCCTGACACTGAATTTGTTGGAAGGCGTAGATCGTCGTTCCGTGATTCTCACACAACAAACGAAGGTAGAATCCCGTTTATATGATTATGTAAAAGAAGCCGTGCCGGCAATTTATCCGGCCGATTTATTTGTAAGAAAGAAAGATTAACAATGGATACAACAAAAAAAAATACAGACCCGATCTTGGACGAAATAACCGGCAGTGAATATAAATACGGTTTTACGACAGAGATCGAGACCGACATGCTGCATCGCGGATTAGATGAGGAAGTGGTGCGCATGATTTCGGCCAAAAAGGAGGAGCCGGAATGGCTGCTCGATTTTCGCCTCAAGGCGTTGCGTCACTGGCAGACGCTGGAGATGCCGACATGGGCACATCTGAAGATTCCGCCTATCGACTATCAGGATATTATTTATTATGCTGCTCCGAAGACCAAAGCGGGGCCAAAGAGCCTCGATGAGGTTGACCCCGAATTGCTGAAAACATTCGACAAGCTCGGCATTCCTCTTCATGAGCAGAAGATATTGAGTGGGATGGCGGTCGACGCCGTGATGGACAGCGTTTCGGTGAAAACGACATTTAAGGAAGCGCTGGCCGAGAAAGGCGTTATTTTCTGTTCGTTCAGCGAAGCGGTAAAGCATCATCCGGATTTGGTTAAACAATATATGGGAAGCGTGGTGGGATACCGCGATAACTTCTTTGCGGCGTTGAACTCGGCCGTCTTTTCCGACGGTTCGTTCGTCTATATTCCGAAAGGAGTACGCTGTCCGATGGAATTGAGCACGTATTTCCGAATCAATGCCGCCAATACGGGGCAGTTTGAGCGCACCCTGATCGTAGCCGACGACGAGTCGTATGTCAGCTAC
Source organism: Tannerella sp. (assembly GCF_030528505.1). Taxonomy (GTDB): domain Bacteria; phylum Bacteroidota; class Bacteroidia; order Bacteroidales; family Tannerellaceae; genus Tannerella. The sequence continues at coordinate 3,725 of NZ_JAUMYS010000068.1, read as the reverse complement.
CTCGAAGGATGCACCGCGCCGATGCGTGACGAGAACCAGCTCCATGCGGCTATTGTGGAGATTATTGCCCACAGGCGTGCCGAAGTAAAATATTCGACGGTGCAGAATTGGTATCCGGGCGATAAGAACGGCAACGGCGGGATTTATAATTTTGTGACTAAGCGGGGGATCTGCAAAGGTGAAGGCAGTAAGATTTCGTGGACGCAGGTAGAAACAGGATCGGCCATTACGTGGAAATATCCGTCGTGTATTCTGGCCGGCGACAACTCGGTTGGAGAGTTTTATTCTGTTGCGGTGACGAATAACCACCAACAGGCCGACACGGGTACGAAAATGATCCACTTGGGACGAAACACACGCAGTACGATCGTATCGAAAGGAATCTCGGCCGGTCACAGTCATAACAGTTACCGCGGGATGGTAAAAGTCGCCGCCCGTGCCGAGGGAGCGCGTAATCACAGTCAGTGCGACAGCCTGTTGCTCAGCTCTACCTGCGGTGCGCATACGTTCCCCTATGTCGATATACAGAACGAAACGGCTGTTGTAGAGCACGAAGCAACGACTTCGAAAGTCAATGAAGAACAGTTATTCTATTGTAACCAGCGCGGTATCGATACCGAGAAAGCCGTGAGCCTGATTGTGGGCGGGTATGCCCGCGAGGTGATGAACAAGCTGCCGATGGAGTTTGCGGTAGAAGCGCAGAAATTACTGGCTATTTCGTTGGAAGGAAGTGTGGGATGAAACCTTCGCGGGGTATATTGCTGTTGTGGTTTGCCTTGTTGCCCGTGATCACACAGGCACAGTCGGACGAAAGCCCATGGGCAATTAATTACACGGGGAATATATTGGTGTCTCCTGTGCCCGCGCGTCATTCGGCAAGTCTGCCGAACAATGGAGGCTTCGGGGGCTTTTCGGTCATGGGAGAATATTGTTTCGCCGAGAAGTGGGCGGCCGAACTTGGTTATTTTCTGACCGAGGTCAATTATAACCGTGAGGCGCGTACAATGGAGGGTTTGCAGTGTGGGGTAAAGCGTTATTTCCTCAACGAGCGTATTTTTTTTCAGCCTTACCTTTCGGCCAGAGGACAAGTCAATTGGCGAAGACGGTTCGAGCAGGTCGGAGAGCGCATGCATGCCTCCTATACTGCCGAGCATCGCTATCGAAATCCGCTGCTTTCGTTTGCGCCGGGTGTCGGGGCGGATATTTATCTGTTTTCTTCCGTGGCCTTCACGATCCGGTACGATTTTATGATGGGAATAGACGCCCGCACAACGATTGAAGGCCGGAGACAAGACAGCCCTTCTTTTTACTATCACGACAAAGGGATGTATCATCAATTGGGGCTGGGAGTAAAAGTCACTTTCCCTTTCCGCTTTTCGGAACAGGACGGGGAAAGTTTGTTATATTTGTTATTAGACATATTATTCTGGAATTAAGATTGAATTGAATTATGGGAGAGATCTTGTTAGAGATAAAAGATTTGTACGCTGAGGTCGATGGTAAAGAGATTCTCAGGGGACTTAACCTGACCGTCAGGAAAGGTGAAATACATGCCATCATGGGGCCGAACGGTTCCGGGAAAAGCACGCTCAGCAGTGTGCTCGTCGGTAATCCGGCATTTACGGTGACGAAAGGAACCGTGATGTATAAGGGCAAAGACCTCTTGGAACTGTCGCCCGAAGAACGGAGTTGCGAGGGGATGTTCCTCAGCTTCCAGTATCCGGTAGAAATCCCGGGAGTCAGCATGGTCAATTTCATGCGGGCTGCGGTCAATGCACAACGTGAATATCGAAATGAAGAGCCGGTGTCGGCTTCGGATTTTCTGAAGATGATGCGTGAGAAACGCGAGATTGTGGAGCTTGATAATAAGTTGATGAGCCGTAGTGTTAACGAAGGCTTCTCCGGAGGAGAGAAGAAACGCAACGAGATTTTTCAGATGGCCATGCTCAATCCGACTTTGGCGATTCTGGACGAGACGGACAGCGGCCTCGATATCGATGCGTTGCGCGTCGTAGCGAATGGGGTGAACAAACTCAAATCGCCCGATAATGCGTCGATTATCATCACTCACTATCAGCGTCTGCTCGATTATATCAAGCCCGATGTCGTGCATGTCCTCTACGAAGGACGTATGGTGAAAACGGCCGGTGCCGAACTTGCCCTCGATTTGGAGAAGAGAGGTTACGACTGGTTGAAAACTAACGATTGACGGCGAAAGATGAACAGTTTGCATATACCGGATAAGGATACGATGCATCCGGAAAAACAATACATCGATCTTTTTACGCAGCATGAAGATGTGCTTCGTCACCACGCGCCGGCGTTTATGAACGCTCTACGGACGCAGGCTCTGGCCGATTTCGAGCAGGCAGGCTTTCCTTCACCCCGGCACGAAGACTATCGCTATACCGATGTTGCCAAGGCATTTGCGCCTGACTATGGGGTGAATCTGACCCGTCTGCATGTGCCCACCAACCCTTCGGACGTGTTCCGTTGCGATGTGCCGAATATGAGCACTTCGCTCTACTTCGTGGTCAACGATTCGTTTCATACCGATACGTTACCGAAAGCTTCATTGCCCGAAGGGGTATATGCGGGAGGCATGCAGGGATTTGCCGAGCTTCACCCCGAGTTGGCTTCGCGCTACTATGGCAAGGCCGCCGATACTTCGGCCGATGTCGTCAGCGCCCTCAATACGATGCTGGCACAAGACGGCTTCGTGCTTTATGTGCCGCGTGGCGTGCACGTCGAACGTCCCGTACAATTGATTAATATTTTACGCAGTACGGTCGACCTGATGGCGAACCGTCGCGTGTTGATCATTATCGAGCCGCACGCGTCGGCCAGATTGCTCGTTTGCGATCACAGTATGGATGATGTTAAATTCTTAGCCACGCAGGTCGTTGAAATCTTTGCCGAAGAAGGAGCATTCTTCGACTACTATGATCTGGAAGAAAGTTCGGCTTCGACTACGCGTTTTTCGTCGCTCTACGTCGAACAGGCTGCTTTGTCCAATGTCTTGGTCAACGGCATCACGCTTAATAACGGACTGACCCGTAATAATTACCGGATTCGTCTGAATGGTGAGGGAGCAGAGGCTACGCTCTGTGGAATGGCTATCGAAGACCGGGATCAGCAGGTGGATACGTACACGCATATTACGCATGCCGTGCCGCATTGCACCAGCGTCGAACTATTTAAAAACGTGCTCGACGAGAGGGCGGTAGGGGTTTTCAGCGGGCGGATTCTGGTGAACGAAGGCGCTCAGAAAACACAGGCTTACCAGACGAACCGTAACATGTGCCTTACGCCCGATGCCCGCATGTACAGCAAGCCGCAGCTCGAAATTTATGCCGACGATGTGAAATGCTCGCATGGCATGACGACCGGTCAACTCGATGAACAGGCGCTCTTTTACATGCAAAGTCGCGGTCTTCCTTACGAAGAGGCACGGATGATGCTTAGTGTCGCTTTTATGTCGGATGTAATTGACCATGTCCGGCTCGAAGCCTTAAAAGACCGTCTGCATCTGCTTGTCGAAAAACGCTTCCGCGGCGAATTGGCTCGATGCGCCGGATGCAAATGCGGAACCTGAAGCAGGTTATGTTCTTTAATATAGCTGTCCGGTAAAAATAAATCGGACGTTTTTTCTTATCGGACAGCCATCGTTCTTTTACTTGAAGGATGAGGCCCTTAAGGTTAAGGAACGCTTCCTTAAGATGAAG
>NZ_JAUMYS010000067.1 GCF_030528505.1 Tannerella sp. | reverse complement strand
TCCGGGTACGTTCCCGAACTACCCGACACCTGCTTCGGAACATATTCATGAGTGGTTCCGAACCACTCTCCCATACGTTCTCAACTACCTGCCGATACGTTCGGAACGTCCTTCCGGTACGTTCCGAACTACCCGTCGTCAGGTTCCGAACCACCAGGCGCCATATCGTATTACTTCGAACGAGCCATGTCCCCACCACAGCATATCGACGATAAAAATATAACGCTCGAACAGGGGCGTGGGTTCAGTCTAACGTAAAACGCGGCGGAGCGTTGTAAAAAAAGAATGCGGTATCTCTTTTTTAGATTTTAATACGTATTTTTTTTTTGGGGGGGGGAAACATAAACAAACTAATTAGACTGTACATTCCTAAGAAATCAAACTTCAATAAAGCTAACAGAAACATAATCAACAATATATAACATATAATCAATGAAAAACCAAGATATAAACTCAACTTCTATTCTCCAAAAGAAATCTTTTTCTTAAATTTGAACCAAAAAGTTGCATTCGCCAGTTGAAACTACATTGCGTCATTTTACAAGTGAAATAGGGGAAGTATCAAAAAAATATTTAATTTTGTCGTTCGAGAAAAAGAAATGAATATGATCCATACAGAAACGAAATACGCGGGGCTGACGTTGAGAAACCCGCTGATTATAGGAAGTTCGGGACTTACGAGCAAGGTGGAACGAAACAAAGCTTTCGAAGAGGCAGGCGCCGGAGCGATAGTGCTCAAATCCATGTTTGAAGAACAGATCGAAGCGCAAAGCGACGTATTGATGCAAGGGGCGGACGACTATCCGGAAGCGGCCGATTACGTGCGTCACTATGTCAAAGCCAATCAGAGTGAAGAATACTTGACCCTGATTCGTGAAACGAAGGCACAATGCACCATTCCGATCATTGCCAGTGTGAATTGCTACAAGGCCGATACGTGGGTGGATTTTGCCCGTCAGATCGAGGCCGCCGGAGCCGATGCGTTGGAACTGAACGTGTTTTATTTCTGCACCGACTTGCACACCACAGGACAGGAAGTGGTTGATGTTTACACCTCTATCCTGAAGCAGGTGAAGAAACAAATCTCTATTCCGGTGATTATGAAGATCGGAAAAGGTTTCAGCAACATTCCCGCAGTGGTGAATTTGCTGAAAGGACACGGTGCCGACGGAGTTGTACTGTTTAACCGTTACTATCAGCCCGATATCGATATCCATTCATGTCAGATCACGTCCGGACAGGTGTTCAGCAGTCATTCCGATCTGAGCGACACACTCCGCTGGACAGGACTTGTCTCAGGCATTCTTCCGGAAATTTCGCTGGCGGCATCGACCGGTGTGCATGAGTGGAAAGATGTCATCAAATGTATCCTCGCCGGAGCGTCGGCCGTGCAACTATGCACTACCGTCTACAAAAACGGCACGGAGATCGTAACACAAATGCTTACCTGCCTCGAGGAATGGATGGCGCAGCAAAAATATCAGTCGATCGACGAATTCAAAGGACGCTTGAGTTTCTCGAATGCCCCCAACGCATCGATGTACGAACGTACACAATTCATGAAATACTTCGGTTCCGTATAAAGCCGAATCGACATTAGGCTGTCGAATGAATCGACATTAGGCTACCGGACGAACCGGTAGGGTAGACAGGCCATTCCTTTACTTTTTACAGTGAAGAGTAAAGAGCTTTATTCCAAATCAATAACGGTAATTCCGGCACCTCCGAACTGCACATGTTCGTCCTGAAAACGTTGGACGCCGGATACGGTCGAGAGGTATTGGCGGATAAGTTGGCGAAGAATGCCGTTGCCGGTGCCATGCAGAATACGGACGCGTGAGACACCGATCTGGATGGCATCGTCGACAAAATACGTAACGGCCTGCAAGGCTTCGTCGCCGCGCATGCCCCGTACGTCGATCTCCTGCTTGAAGTGTAGCTTTTTTTCATGCATTGCGTCGGCCGTTTGCGCACTGACAAACGTGTGATTGCGTACTTCTTTTTTCAGTTGGCTACGGCTGACTTGTTCGAGCTGATCGGTTTTTACCGTACTCTTAATCATTCCGAAGGCTACGACGGCTTGCTTCCCTTGTAACTCGATGACGGAGCCTGTGGTCGTCTGCCCTTTCAGACGGACGGTATCGCCTACCGCCAGTTTTTTTTCTTCCGCTACCGGCGTTACTTTCGCCTCGGTGACGGTTTTCGGTTGTTTGCGACGTGCCTGCCGCTCGCGCAATTTCTCCATCTTCCGGGCAATGCGTGCATCATCTTCCTGCGTTTGATGCACCGTTTCCTTAAATTCGCTCAATGCCTGACGGGCGATGCGTGTGCGTTCCTTCTCGGCCTGCGCTTCTTTGATTTCGCGGATCGTCTGTTCGATCTTCGCGTTGGCTTCGCGGATGATTTGCTGCGCCTCGTTTTTAGCCGTCTGTACGATTTCTTTGCGTTGACGGTTTACGGCGTCAAGGTCTTTCTCGTAACGTGCCGTCAGTTCTTCGAGGCGTTTCTCCTGCTGGCGGATATGCTGGCGTTTATTTTCCCAGTATCGTTTGTCACGCACAATGTCCTGCAGATACTTATCCATATCAATGTAGTCGCTTCCCACCTTTTCCGACGCTTCGGCAATCACATCTTCGGGTAATCCGATTTTACGGGCAATCTCGACGGCAAACGAGCTGCCGGGATGACCGATCGAGAGCTTGAAAAGCGGCTGCATCAGATGACGATCGTAGAGCATCGCACCGTTGAGCACGCCGGCATGGTCTTCGGCATACTGCTTGAGGTTCTGATAATGCGTCGTGACGATACCGAACATCTCCTTTCGATTGAAACGTTCGAGCAAGGCCTCGGCCAGCGCTCCGCCCATGAGCGGTTCCGTGCCGCTGCCGAACTCGTCGATAAGCAGCAGCGTACGGTTGTTACCGTGCCGAACGAAGTATTTCATGTTCGTCAAGTGTGAGCTGTAGGTGCTCAGGTCGTTCTCGATGCTCTGCTCGTCGCCGATATCGATAAACAGACGCTCGAAGATACCTGCCTTCGACTGTTCGTGAAGCGGAATCAAGATACCGCATTGAAGCATGTATTGGAGCAGTCCGACCGTTTTCAGGCAGACGGATTTACCGCCGGCGTTAGGGCCGGAAATGATCAGCAGACGCCCTGTTTGGTCCAGCGCAATGTCGAGCGGGACAACGGGTTTGCCCTGTCGGCGGTGCGAAAGGAAAAGCAACGGATGCACGGCGTCGCGCCAGTCGAGTAACGGCCGGCCGGTCAGCGTCGGCTTGATGGCCTGAATCTGTCCGGCGAAAATCGCTTTGGCGCGAATAAAATCCATTGTAGCCAGAAAAGCGTACGATTGCAACATGGCCGGTATTTGCGGCCGCATAAGATCCGTAAATTCCGTTAAAATCCGTACGATCTCGCGACGTTCTTCACTCTCTAACTCGCGGATGCGGTTGTTCGCTTCCACGATCGCTTCCGGCTCGATGAAAACCGTCTTTCCCGTTGCCGATTCGTCGTGTACGATGCCCCGGATCCTCCGCTTGAAAGCCGGCGCCACAGGGATCACCAATCGTCCGTCGCGCATGGTGGGCGCCACGTCCTTATCGACCAGCCCTTCCGACTGTGCCGAGCGTAGAATCGATTGCAGGTTACGCGAGATGCTGCCCGTCGTGGCGATCTTCTCCCGACGTATACGGGCAAGCTCCGCCGAAGCGCTGTCTTTCATCTGTCCGTACCGGTCGAGCATACCGTCGATCTGCCGGATAAGGGCGGGGAAAACCGGAACGTCGGCCGCCAACGCCGCTAATGCAGGATAGTTGATTTCCTCGTCGTCAGCTGCCGGTTTAAAAAAGGCGGTGATGTCACCAATCGTTTGCAGCGAGCGTTTCAGGTCGAACAGCTCCGCTTCGTCGATAAACGTTCCTTCGGGTCGAATACGGTTCAATGCCCGGCGTACGTCGATGAAGTAATTCGCGGGGAACGGGCGTTCTCCCTGTAAGATGCGGACAAATTCGTCGGTTTGCTCAAGTCGCTCCGATACGGTTTTTATGTCGGCCGAAAACCGAATCTCTTCCGCCAGCTCTTTGCCTAACGGACTTAGACACTGCGCACCGATCAGCCCGCGAATCTTATCGAAACCGAGCTTATGTTCAAAATTCTCCGGATAGGTCACGAATCCCTCAGCTGTTCAGTGAATCAGTTCAGCTCGATGGTCTTTTCCGAATGAAACTCGGGACGGATCGTATATTCGAGCTTCTCCGTGCCACGACGCAGCTGGAACGTGCATACATTCGTGCCGGAGGGGTTCACGTACGGCGCAAAATAATACAAGTAAGAGAAGGCCGTCATATTCTTGTCGTTTCCGAATGCTTTCGCGATCTGCGTATATTTGAATTTATCCCAGAACATACAGTTCGGGAAACCGTTGGCATTCGTAAAGCGCGTACCGCTGTCTCGGTATTTCAGCGTATTCGTGATAAATTGCCGGTAAGCCGCCGTAAATTCGTCGGCCGTATGGTCCATCCGCTTCCCCTCGATCCGGTCGATGAGGTCGCCTTTTTGGATACCGGCTTTCGAGGCCGGAGAACCGTAATCGACATCGACCACGCGGTTCAACTGATAGATGCTGTAACGGATACCGGTGTAATTGTAATTCTTCTTCGTCAGAATAAATTGCGCGTTACGCTGATATTTCACGTACGGGAACTGCATGCTCATCAGCGGGATATGAATCGCGGCATATTCTTCGATCGCGTAGGGACTGCTCATCAGCTCGTTCGCCTCGCACTCCCACAGCACACGCCCCGGGATGTGGCGCTGGTCGATGAAACGAATACCGAGTTGCAATACATATTCGGCTTCCGACTCAGGCGTATTCGCATTGTAAAAAGGAAACTGGGTCACTTTGTCACGTGTAATATCGTAGCGGAATACGGGAGCCTGCTCCTCCGTCTCCTTGCTTTTCTTTTTGAAGTTCGGATTTTTGTCGAACGTATAATACGTGTGAATCAGAAAGTCCGGATTGAGCGCGTTCTGTTGCAATCCTTTTTTCGTCAGTTCCGTTTTCAGTGTTTCGTTAATCGTCGATTCGATTTTCGAGATCGTATGATCTTCTACATCCGTAAAATGAAACGTCTTAAATTGCGAAAAGTCAACCGCGTCATCCGTCGTTTTGGTCGTGAACGGACAGACAAACAGACGGTCGTGCGTATGTTCGACACTGTACATCGAAAAAGCCGTTGCCAATTGTTCTTCTCCTAAGGCGGTGGTCGAGTAACATTCTTTTTCGAGGGTTACACGGCGTGCCTGATTCGCAAAGTTACGAATCACTAACCTGATTTCGCGGGTATCGATATCCGTAATCAACGAATCCACATCATCGAGCGTAATCTCATCGATCCGCATTCCGTTGATGCCTTCGATAATATCGTTCTGTTTCAGACCTGCCTTTTCGGCAGGTGAATTGGGATAGACTTTCATGATGACCGGCTTGTCTTTTCCCCAATTTTTGTTACTGCTAAATTCGTAACTGAATCCCAAACGACAGCTTACATCGTCCTGTGCCGGAGAGACGAGGAAATGACATGCAAAAAGAGCCAAACAATAAAACTTCTTCATAAGCATAATGTGTTGAATATGTATTCACAGTGTTTGTCACTGTTTTTTTTAATTGCACAAAGGTAAAGATATTTTTTTTCAAACGAAGAAGTTGGCAATATATTTGATAATATTTAAGGATAAAAGCCATACAGGCAGCACGATGGCACAGGGTGTCATCGAAGCTTCAGCATGGTAATAAAGAGTGTAATTCAATAGATATAAACTAAATATAGTGGAAATGAATAAGCAAACACATGCAGAAAAAATGCAAAGTGAGAACGGTTCGGAGGTGACAAAAGAGCAGGACGTGACTGCAAATACGTCAGAAAAAGACCGTGTGACTGACAATGTGACGGATGCGAATGGCGCTACGCCTGCCGGAGAAGCCTCCAAAGAAAACGAGTCGACTGATTTTGAAGTAAAATATAACGAACTGAATGATTCCCACCTGCGTTTGAGAGCAGAATTCGATAATTACCGCAAACGTACGTTACGCGAAAAAGCCGACCTGATCAAGATGGGAGGCGAAACGGCATTGACCGGTCTGCTCCCTGTCATCGACGACTTCGAGCGGGCGCTCGAGACCGTGAGAAAAACGGAAGATGTCAGTGCCGCCGTTGCCGAAGGAGTAGAACTGATCTACAACAAGTTCATGGCGTATCTGGCTCAGCAGGGCGTGAAACCGATCGAAGCCGTCGGACAGCCATTCGATACCGAACTGTTCGAAGCCGTTGCTACGATTCCGGCTCCCGAAGAAACGTTGAAAGGAAAGATCGTGGATTGCGTACAGCGGGGATATACATTATATGATAAAGTCATCCGGCACGCTAAAGTCGTGGTCGGAGAATAATAAGGGCAGACATAAAGAAGAAAGAAAGTGGCTAAACGAGACTATTACGAGGTTCTGGGCGTAAGTAAAAATGCTACGGCCGACGAGATCAAGAAAGCATACCGGCAGAAAGCGATTCAGTTTCATCCCGATCGCAATCCGGGCGACAAAGACGCTGAAGAGAAATTTAAGGAAGCGGCCGAAGCATACGACGTATTGAGCAATGAAGAGAAGCGCCAGCGTTACGACCGGTTCGGACATGCCGGCGTAGGCAGTTCGGCGGCAAGTGGCGGATTCGGAGGCGGCGGGATGTCGATGGAAGACATCTTCTCGCAATTCGGCGATCTGTTCGGCGGACATTTCGGCGGGTTCGGCGGATTTGGTTCGTCGTCTCGTTCACGTACCGTACAGCGCGGCTCTGACTTGCGTGTAAGGGTCAAACTGACCCTGAAAGAGATTGCGACCGGGGTAGAAAAGAAAATCAAAGTCAAGAAGTATGCGCCCTGCTCACACTGTCATGGCAATGGCGCGGCCGACAGTCAGGCGATCTCGTCCTGCTCGACGTGCCATGGCAACGGCTTCGTCACGAGGGTGGCAAATACGTTCCTCGGTCAGATGCAGACCCAATCGACGTGTCCGACTTGCGGAGGCACAGGTGAAACGATTACGCGTAAATGTGCGCATTGTAACGGCGAAGGAGTTACGCGTGCCGAAGAAGTCATTACGCTGAATATCCCGGCGGGAGTCGGTGAAGGCATGCAACTGTCGATGAGCGGCAAAGGAAACGCCGCGCGACGGGGCGGAATAAACGGCGATTTGCTGGTGGTCATCGAAGAGGAACGTCATCCGGAACTGATTCGCGACGAGAACGATCTGGTATATAACCTTCTGCTGACCGTTCCACAAGCCGCTTTGGGCGATTCGGTCGAAGTGCCGACGGTCGACGGACGAGTAAAAGTGAAAATCGAACCGGGCACACAACCGGGCAAGGTGCTTCGCCTGCGAAACAAAGGCTTGCCTTCCGTCAACAGTTACGGAACAGGCGACTTGTTGATCAACATAAGCGTCTATATTCCCGAAAAGCTTACGGAAACGGAGAAAAGCAAAATCAAAGAATTGGCGAACGCGGAGAATTTCCAGCCTTCACCGTCGATCAAAGACCGGATATTTAACAAATTCCGCGACTTGCTCGATTGATTGACCGAAGAAGCAGCATCATACAAACGGATATAAAAAATGCGGGAGACTTTCGAGTCCTCCGCATTTTTTTATACGATTCTTTTTGAATCGGCAAATTATCCGCCGAAATTATCGAATCTCAGGTTCTCGGGCGGTACGCCGAGACTGTCGAGCAATCCTTCGACGGCTTTCGACATCGGACCGGGACCACACATATAATATTCGATATCTTCGGGCGCTTCGTGATCTTTCAGATACGTTTCGTACATTACGTTATGCACGAATCCGGCGGTATATTTCACTCCGGCCGCATCGGCTGCGGGATCGGGGCGGTCGAGCGCCAGATGGAACGAGAAGTTCGGGTATTCTTTCTCGATGGCGAGGAAGTCTTCCAGATAGAATACTTCGTTCAACGCGCGGGCGCCGTAGAAGTAAGACATCTTCCGGTCTCTCGTATGCAACGTTTTCGTCATATACATAATCTGCGAACGAAGCGGAGCCATACCGGCGCCACCACCCACCCAGATCATCTCGTTCTTCGAGTTGAGATTCGGGTGGAAATCGCCGTAAGGACCACTCATCGTCACTTTGTCGCCCGGTTTGAGCATAAAAATATAGGATGATGCGATACCCGACGGCACATTCTGGAATCCGACCTGCGGTTTCGGCTTGAACGGCGGTGTAGCAATACGCACCGTCAACATAAAGCGATCGCCTTCGGCCGGATAGTTGGCCATCGAGTAGGCGCGGATCGTCGGTTCGTCGTTGCGGCATTTAAGCGTGAACAGACCGAACTGCTCCCATGCCGGCAGATATTCCGCGCCGATCGACTCTTTGTCAATGTCTACGTTGTAGTCCATCGAATATTTCGGGATATTGATCTGTGCATACGAGCCCGGGATGAAGTCCATGTGTTCGCCCGGAGGGAGCGCGACGATAAACTCCTTGATAAACGTAGCCACGTTTTTGTTCGAAACAACGGTACATTCATATTCTTTCACACCGAACACTTCGTCGGGTACCTGAACCGTCATGTCGTTTTTCACTTTTGTCTGACACGCCAGACGCCAATGATCCTTGATTTGTTTACGGGTGAAAAAGACTTTTTCCGTCGGCAAAATATCTCCTCCTCCTTCAGGCACCTGTGCACGGCACTGGCCACATTTGCCACCGCCGCCGCATGCCGACGAAAGGAAGATATTTCCGCTCTGCAACGCGCCGAGCAACGTACCGCCGATCGGCGTTTCGATTTCTTTTTCTCCGTTTACCGTCATCTTCACATTGCCCGACGGTACAAGCTTGGCTTTCGCAGCCAACAGCAGGATGACCAGCAGCAGGACGATAATCAGAAAGACGATCACACTGGCTCCGATGGTCAGCCCCGAGATTTCCAATAAAACCATTTTTTATATTGTTTATGCGTTAATACTCAAATTTTGAATCCCGAGAAGCACATGAAAGCGATTCCCATCAGTCCGGTCAGGATAAATGTGATCCCTAAGCCGCGAAGAGGCTTCGGCACATCCGAATAGGCCAGCTTCTCACGGATAGCCGCCATACCGACGATAGCCAGCAACCAGCCGATACCCGACCCGAAACCATAGACCGTAGCCACGCCGACATTATCGAACGCACGTTGTTGCATGAACAGCGAGCCACCCATGATGGCACAGTTCACGGCAATCAGCGGCAGGAAGATACCCAGCGAAGCATAGAGGGAAGGAGCATATTTCTCGACAATCATTTCGACGAGTTGCACAAACGAGGCAATCACCGCGATAAAGAGGATAAACGAGAGGAAGCTCAAGTTTACATCCTGAAAACCTTCGCCGAGCCAGCTCAACGCGCCTTCTTTCAATACGTAATTCTCGAGCATATAGTTGATGGGCAGGGTGCAGACGAGTACAAACGTAACCGCCAGTCCTAATCCCAGTGCCGTTTTCACATTTTTCGACACCGCAAGGTACGAACACATACCGAGATAGTATGCGAAGACCATGTTATCGACAAAAATCGAACGGATAAAGGTACTTAATATATTTTCCATAACTTATTACGTTGTTTCAAAAGTTAATTTTCTTCCTGCAAATCTTTGTTACGCGAGCGGTGAATCCAGATCATCAGCGCACAGAGAATAAGCGCCGTCGGCGGCATAATCATCAAGCCGTTGTTCACGTATCCCATGTCGTAGAAGGCTTGCGGAATCACCTGATAACCGAGTAGGGTACCCGATCCGAACAATTCGCGGAAGAAGGCCACCACAATGAGGATAACCCCGTAGCCGACGCCGTTTCCGACGCCGTCGAGGAACGATTCCCACGGACGGTTACCGAGCGCGAACGCTTCGAGGCGTCCCATCAGGATACAGTTTGTAATAATCAGTCCCACATAAACGGAGAGCTGCTTGCTCACATCGTAGGCAAAGGCTTTCAGCACTTCGTTGACGATTGTCACCAGAGCCGCCACCACCACGAGCTGGATGATGATACGGATCCGGTTCGGAATCGTTTTACGCAGCAACGAAATAATCACATTTGCAAAAGCCACCACGGCGATTACCGAGAGCGTCATGACGATGGCCGGTTGCAGCTTCACCGTCACCGCCAGAGCGGAGCAGACACCCAGCATCTGCACGATTACCGGATTGTCTTTGCTTACCGGATTGAATAAAATCTCTTTATTTTTTGTTGATAATCCCATAGCTTACTGTTTTTGTGTCGTTAAAAAATTGGCATACTGCCCGATGCTTGTGCGAAGCATAGCGTCGACGCCGTTACTCGTGATCGTTCCGCCCGAAATCCCGTCAACATAATCCTGTCCTTCGGCCTTGTTTCCGCTTTTCACGACGGCAATCGATTTGAATACTCCGTCGCGGAAGAGTTGTTTCCCGGCAAACTGTCCCGAAAAAGCATGCGATATGATTTCCGCACCTAATCCCGGGGTTTCGCTGGCGTGGCTGAAGTCGGCACCGAAGACCGTGTTGCAATCGTCGTTGACCGAAAGATAGCCCCACACCGGTCCCCAGAGCCCTGCGCCGCGCATGGCCAGAATATATTTTGTTTGACCTTCGACGGTGGCGACGAAGACCGGATAGACACCACGCGCAAAGGCTTTCTCTACTTCTTCGCCAAAGGCGTCGCCGTCGGCACGTTGTCCGTCGGTATTGACGAGGAATGTTTCTTTGATCAGTTCGTTATATTTGGCTTCGACCTCGTTGGCCGGAACCGAAACGTTCACGGCGCGCAGAATCTGTTGCCGTTTATCGTTGGCTTCGTTGGCTTTCTGAGTCGAACGCAAGGCCTGCGAGGTGAATGCCAGCAGCAGTGCGACGAAAACGACCATCACGGCCGCATACATCATCGTGTACGTATTGCTGTTCGTATTCAACTTGGCTCCGCTCTTTTTTTCTTGTTCCATACTCTTCTCCTCCTTCATTTAGCGATTTGTTTAACACGGTTGTTGCGGCGTTTGATGTTCGCATCGACTACATAGTAATCAATCAGCGGCGCGAAGATGTTCATCATCAAGATCGCGAGCATCATTCCTTCGGGGTATCCGGGGTTAAGCACCCGGATGCAGATGGTCAGGAAACCGATCAGGAATCCGTAAATCCATTTGCCTTTTTCCGTACGCGCCGAGGTTACGGGGTCGGTAGCCATAAATACGGCGCCGAAGCAGAAGCCTCCCAGTGCGAGATGCTCATACCACGGCATATTGGCCATGGCATTGCCTTCTATCCCGAAAGCATTGAACATAAGTACGGTCAATGCTCCGCCGGCAAAGACGGAGAACATCGTTTTCCAGCTTGCGATTCCCGTCCATATCAGCAGGATGGCGCCCAGTCCGATGGCGATGACGCTCGTTTCGCCGATCGATCCCGGAATCAGTCCGGTAATCATATCCATCGAGAACGCGGGATAGCCGGTGGAGCTTGTGGCCGTTGAGGCGATGCCCAGCGGCGTGGCGCCCGAAAAGCCGTCGACCACGGTGCCGGCGCCGAGACCGAACGTATCGGCCGTACGGATGAACACCTTGTCGCCCGACATGGCTGCCGGATAGGCAAAGAAGAGGAACGCGCGCGTCACGAGCGCTACGTTGAAAATGTTATAGCCTGTCCCGCCAAACACTTCCTTGGCGAAGATCACGGCAAATGCCGTGGCCACGGCAATCATCCACAGCGGGGTGTCGATCGGCACGATCATCGGAATCAGCATCCCCGAAACGAGAAACCCTTCCTGTATTTCTTCTTTTTTCCACTGGGCTACGGCAAATTCGATTCCCAACCCCACGACGTACGAAACGATGAGTTTCGGAAGTACGGCCAGAAAACCGAAGAGGAACGTAGACCATAAGTCCTGTACGGCTCCGATGGCCAGGTTATGTTGATAGCCTACATTATACATTCCGAAAAGCAAGGCCGGTATTAGCGCAATGACCACCACGGTCATGGTACGTTTCGAGTCGATGCTGTCGTGAATGTGTACGCCCGACCGCGAGGTTGCATTGGGGACAAACAGGAACGTTTCGAATCCGTCGAATACGGATTGAAACATCGACAGTTTGCCTCCTTCCTCAAAAGCCGGTTTAATCTTGTTGAGATAATTCCTTAACGCTTTCACTTTAATTTATTTGTTTATGATTAATATCAATAGTTCGTTTGTTTAACCCGCGGCCATACATGACCGGATCAACTCTCTCGATCAGTTCATCTCTTTATAAAGCATGTCGAGTCCGTTGCGGACAATTTTCTGAATCTCGATTTTCGACGTATCCACAAATTCGCAGAGCGCAAAATCTTCCGGTGCGATTTCGTAGATGCCGAGATTTTCCATCTTGTCGATGTCGTAAGCGATGATCGCCTTGAGCAGGTATTCGGGATAGATATCCATCGGGAAAACCTTGTCGTATTCGTTCGACATGATCATGGCGCGCTTGCCGCCTTTGATTCGTGCATCGAGGCAATACTCTTTTTTGCTTCCGAGCAGCCACGAAAAATAACTGTGCGACATGCTCAACTTACCGAAGCCCGGCATAGCCCATCCTACGAATTCGTTCACGTCGTCGCCTTCGGGGATGGCGGTGATTTGCGTATCGTATGCGCCGAGAAAACCGTCGGTCTTCACTTTCGTACCGGTCAGCACGTTTCCGCTGATCACACGCACGCGTCCGTCTGCGAGCCGTCCGTCCGTCAGGCTGCCGATGCGGCATCCGGCAACGACTTTGGCATAGCCGCGCTCGTTCATCTCCGAGCCAGTCAGGGCGATGGTACGTGTAAAATCGGTTTTCTTTTCTTTGAACAGGCGGCCGATCGTCAGCACGTCTGCCGCACGAAGCGTCCAAACGGTTTCGCCTTTATTGACGGGTTTGAGATGGTTGATCATCACTCCGACGTTACCTGCCGGATGCGGTCCGAAGAGCTCTACCACTTCGACACCCTTCATGCTGCGCAGCGGCGATCCGGGTTTCACACCGAGGTAAACAGTGCCTTGCGTGAGTTTCGTCAGCGCCAGCAAGCCGGTTTGGAGTAAATCTTCCTCGCCTTGCACGATAAAATCGAAATCCGCGGCCAGCGGCGCCGTATCGTAAGCCGTGACGAAGATGTCGCGCGGGGTATCCGAGGGGAGGGCTACCCGGTCGTACGGACGTTGTTTGATGTAAGGCCACATGCCTGTTTCGAGCAGAAGGGCTTTCAATCCCTCTGCGTCGTACGATGTCAGGTCTTTGATGTCAAACGTTTCGAATTCGTTCTGTGCATCGGGACGCACGATAATGCTCAGCACTTTGCGCTTTTCGCCGCGGTTGACTGCCGTCACCTCGCCGCTCACCGGTGATACGAACTTAATCTCCGGATAGACTTTGTCCATCATCAGCGGCGAACCGGCCTTGACCTTATCACCTACGCGGACAAGCACTTTGGGCACGATGCCGACATAATTGTCGGGCACAATCGCATAGCTGTCGGCAGCCCCGGCACGCACGTACTCCAACGGCGCCTTGCCTTTGAGGTTTATATTCAGGCCTTTTTTGATTTTAACCACATTTGCCATGTTTCTTATAGATGTTTTTGATTCTGATTTTTCGCGCAAAAGTACATACTTTTTTCATGTTTTAAAACAGAACCTTGACAAATTACGGAAAAAATTCTCCAATGTGTGCGGAGGTACAAAAAACACATTCGCACCTTGCGACACCTTCGCCAACTGCTCCGGCATGCTTTCGCCACGTTGCGACTACTTATCGTCGCATCATTTTATTTCCTTGCCCCCACATGCCGCCATAGATGTTTTTGGTACAATGCCAAACAACTATTAACAATTATACATCTACATAGGTGTTTTCCGCTGCTTACGCGAAGCATGGAGAAAGCAATCTCTCGATTTATCTTATCTTTGTCTGCAAAAATGAACGTAATGTACAGGACACTCTTCGCAACAACCGTTTTTCTTTTCCTGCTTCCGGGTTGCACGTCGTCGCAGACAAACCGGATTGGCATGCAGTCGTTTCAGGTGATGTTTTATAATGTGGAAAACTTGTTCGACACGACAGACGATCCGGCCACGAACGATGACGAGTTCCTGCCCGGCGGGGTACGGAAATGGACGCCGAAACGTTATCACGAGCGTTTGCGGCAGACGGCCAAAGTCATTACGGCCGTGGGTAAATGGGATATGCCCGCACTCGTGGGACTTTGCGAGGTGGAAAACGACACCGTGCTCACCCATCTGCTGCATCGTACGCCTCTGAAGGATCATCGGTATCGTTACTGCATCACCCGGGGGAACGACCCGCGCGGCATCAACAACGCCTTGCTCTACCGATACGAACGGTTCAAATTGCTCGGCCAACGTTCGGTACGCATCCGTTTTACACGCAAAGGAAAACGTTCGCGCGACCTCCTGCATGCGTGGGGACAAGTGGTTACGGGCGATACGCTCGATGTGTTGGTATGCCATTTCCCTTCACGCTCATCCGGCAAGAAGAAGACGGAGTCCGACCGAATCGATGCGGCGCTGTGTGTGCGTCGCCTGTGCGACTCGCTCTATCACGTGAGACGCCGCACACATATCATCGTCATGGGCGACTTCAACGATACGCCCGCCGACGAGAGTATTGCCGTCATGACGTACGCCGCCAAACCTGAACACCGACTGACGAATCTCTTTGCCGACAAGGAAAGGCTGAACTTTGCCGGAAGCCACAAATATAACGGAGAATGGTCACAGCTCGATCAGATGCTCGTCAGCCTGCCATGGCAAGCGCGTCTGAAAGACGGCGGAGCGCAGATATTCGCGCCGTCGTTTCTGTTGACCGACGACAAGCGACAAAGCAACAAACGACCGTACCGAACGTATCAGGGCTACACGTACAAAGGCGGGTTCAGCGACCATCTGCCCATTGTGGCGGAGTTTTTATTACCTTTCCTCTAAAACGTATTTTGTGAGTTTGCTTAGATTGCTGCCCAATCC